>JALUUN010000058.1 GCA_027021325.1 Planctomycetota bacterium | reverse complement strand
GTGGTGGTTCCTCGGGCCGCAGACCGGCCGCTGGCCGGCGCGCATCCGGCGCACCCTGGAGACCCGCGGCAGCTGGTACGGCACCTGGGAGGGAGGCTTCCCCTCCGTCGAGGAGGAGCGCATCGAGCTCCTGCGCCGCACCTTCCAGGAGCGCCGGGAAGTCGTCGCGTTCCTCGGCGAGGAAAACCTGCGCCTCCGCTACGGCGAGGAAATCCTGCGCCTCCTCACGACCGAAGAAGGCGACCGCCTGGCCCGTGACGACGCCGCTCTGGCTGCCCTGCCGACGGAAGTGGTCCAGGGCCTGGAACTCCTGCGCCTCGACGCTCACATCTCCCGCATCACCGGCCGCCGCGTCGCCGGCTACGAGATCGACGCCTTCATGCGCCGCGAGTGGGAGGACCTCCTTCGCCTCTGCCAGGAGCACGACATCCGTGTCGTGGCCTACGACCCGCCGCGCTCTCAGGCCTACCAGGCCCGCGTCGAGGAGCCGCATCCCGCCATCACCCGGGCCTGGCAGGCCTACCTCCGCGAGTGGACCCCGCAGGTGGACGCCTTCGTTCCCAAGGACGCCATCGTCCCGGAACTCGAGGGCCTCTACCGGGACGGCGACCACCTCATGGCCCAGGGCTGCCTGCGCTACACCACCTGGCTTTGGGAGAACTGGCTGCAGGACCTCCTGCAGGACCCCGGTTCCTGACATGACCCGCATCGGTTTCCTCGGCCTCGGGTCCTGGGTCCCGGAGCGTGTCATGACCAACGAGGACTGGGCGCAGTACGTGGACACGAGCGACGAGTGGATCCGCGAGCGCACCGGCATCCGCCAGCGGCACATCGCCCTCCCGGAGCAGACCACCGTCGACTTCGCGGAGGCGGCCTCCCGCCGGGCCCTGGAGGACGCCGGCCTCGGTCCCGAGGACGTGGACGAGATCCTCGTCGCCACCGACACGCCCCAGGCCATCAGCCCCGACACCGCCGCCTTCCTGCAGCACCGCCTCGGCACCCGCGAAGTCCCCGCCTACGACCTTGCCGGCAGCGGCTGCGCCGGCTACCTCCAGGCCCTGGACGTGGCCCGCGCCCGTGTCGCCCTGCGCGGCGGCCGCATCCTGGTGGTGGCTGTCGAACTCATCAGCCGCTTCATGGACTGGCACGACCGCGCCACCTGCGTCCTGTTCGGTGACGCCGCCGGTGCCGCCGTGGTCGGCCGTGAAGACGCCGGCCCGGTCTTCCGCTGCGCCATGGGAGCGGCCCGCACCGGCACCGACGGCGCCTGGACCCACATCCTCGGCAACCCCACCGGTGGCACCGCACGCTACTTCGACGAGGAGGTTCTGCGCGAGAAGGCCCACCGGCGCATCCACATGGACGGCCGCGAGGTCTTCCGCCATGCCGTGGCCCGCATGAGCGAGGCCACACGCCAGGTCCTCGCGGACGAGGGCCGCAGCATCGAGGACCTGGACCTCTTCGTGCCCCATCAGGCGAATCTCCGCATCCTGGCCCAGGTCGCCCGCAACCTGGGTCTTCCCGAGGACAAGCTCTATGTCAACGTCCAGGACTACGGCAATACCGGCTCGGCCTCGGTGCCCCTGGCCCTGGACGAGGCACGGCGCCAGGGCCGCATCCCTGCCGGCTCGCTCGTGGGCTGTGCCGCCTTCGGCGCCGGCTTTCACTGGGGCGCCCTGCTGCTGCACTTCGAGGCGCCCGTCTGAGCCGTCGGCGGCAGCCGGCCCTCAGGAGGCGAGGCGGTCCCGCCCCTGGGGCAGTGCCGCCCCCGTGCGCAGGAGGAAGGTGCGCTTGAAGCGGCTGCCCGACTCCCGGCCGAGCTCCTCCAGCACGAAGGGGCCGCGGCTCCGGCCGTCCCAGCCTGCTGCCAGGACCAGCCAGCAGGCATCGCACTGCTCCAGGTAGGCGTCGAGCCGCCGGTTCTTCTCCTCCACCGCCCGTTCTGCGGCCGCCTGGACCAGCGGCTCCGGGTCAGGAGGCAGGAGCGTCGTCCGCACCGCCCGGCCGGGGAGAGACCGGATCTCGAGGGACTGCACCTCCGGCGGCAGGAACCCGGCGGACTCCGCTCCTGCGTCCCGCGAACGCCCGAACCAGCGTCGCACCTCTGCTGCCAGGGCCTTGGCCACCGGACCGCGGGAGGCCTCGTCCAAGGGCGGGTCACCGCTGAAGGCCACCCGCAGCTCCAGCCCGCGCAGGTCCGCCAGATGGCAGAGGCGGGCGGCGAGCTCCAGGGTCGCCCGCCGGTGGACCAGCTCGCGGGCCGCCTGGCGGCGGAAGGAGGCGGGAAGCCGCAGCTCGGTGATCTCGACACCGAGGGCGCGCCGGCGCCGCTGATGGAAGAGGAAGTCCGGGCACTCGCTCTTGTGGAGCCGGCCGGGCGGAGGGTCGCCGAGCTCCCGGAGAAAGGCCTCGAGAAGGGGCCGCTCCCGGTCTTCCCGGGACCGGCGGCGCGGGTGGGATCGGGACATGGAGGCTCGAGGGGCGGAGCGGGATCACCGCGATCCTGCACTCCCCTACGCGTCAGCCGGGGAAAGGACGCAGGAAACCCCGGCGAAAGCCCCGCAAGGGCCTCCGGCGGATCCTGGGACGCGCTCCCAAGTCCCGACCTGCAAAGGAGATCAGGGAGGCGGCAGGAGCCCCGTCCAGACCGCCAGCAGGTACCAGAGAGGGTTCAGGACCGCCACCGCCAGGAACGCCAGCCGGAAGGAAGCCTTCGAGACCTTGTGCCGGAAGAGGGCCATGCCGAGGAGGGCGCCCGGGGCTCCGGCCAGCCAGGCGGCCAGGAGCAGGCGCCGCTCGGACACCCGCCGCCCGCCGCGCCGGGCCTGGAGCTTGTCCCAGCCGTAGAGCAGGGCGACCCCGAGGTTCCAGAGGAGCAGGACCGCCGCCAGGACCCGATCGGTGGCGGTCACGGGCGGCTGCGAACGCGCTCCACGGCCTCCCTCCAGCGGGCGTGGAGGGCGTCCCGGCGGCCGGGTTCCAGGGCCGGTTCGAAGCGGGCCTCCCGCTCCCAGAGCCCGGGCAGCTCCTCCCAGCGCAGGAAGCCGGTGGCCAGACCGGCCAGGAAGGCGGCACCGCGGGCGGTCGTCTCCTGGACCCGCGGGCGCGCCACGGGCACTCCGAGCTGGTCGGCCAGGAGCTGGAGAAGGAGATCGTTGCGCACCATGCCGCCGTCCACCCGCATCTCCACGGGGGCGGCGGCGCCGTCGGCGGCCATGGCTTCGAGAAGGTCCCGCGTCTGGAAGGCGACGGCCTCCAGGGCGGCGCGTGCGATCTCCGCCCGGCCACTGCCCCGGGTCAGGCCGAGGATCGCTGCCCGCGCTTCCGCGTCCCACCACGGCGCCCCCAGGCCGGTGAAGGCCGGGACCAGCACCACCCCGGAGTCCTCCGCCGCCTGCCGCGCCAGGGCCTCGGTCTCGGCCGCCTCGCGCACCAGGCCCAGTCCATCGCGCAGCCACTGGACCGTGCTCCCCGCCGAGAAGATGCTTCCCTCCAGGGCGTAGGTGCGCCGGCCCTCCAGGCTCCAGGCGACGGTCGTGAGCAGGCGGTTGCGGCTCGGCACCGGGGTGTCGCCGGTATTCAGGAGGAGGAAGGCCCCGGTCCCGTAGGTGCACTTGCTCATCCCCGGCTCCAGACAGACCTGGCCGAAGGTCGCCGCCTGCTGGTCCCCGGCCATGCCCGTGACCGGCAGCGGCCGGCCCAGGAACTCCTCCTCGGCGGCGCCGAGTTCCCCGGAGCAGTCCACGACCCTCGGCAGCACGGAATCGGGAATGCCGAAGATCTCCAGGAGCTCCGGATCCCAATCCCCGCGGCGCAGGTCGTAGAGAAGGGTGCGGCTGGCGTTGCTCGCGTCGGTGGCGTGGACATGCCCGCCGCTGAGGCGCCAGAGCAGAAAGCTCTCGACAGTGCCGAAGGCCAGTTCCCCGCGCTCCGCGGCGGCGCGCGCGCCGGGGATCTCGCGCAGCATCCAGGCCAGCTTCGTTGCCGAGAAGTAGGGATCCAGGAGCAGCCCGGTGCGCTCGCGGATCCTCTCTTCCAGGCCCTCGGTGCGCAGGCGCTCGCAGTCCCCGGCGGTGCGGCGGTCCTGCCAGACGATGGCCCGATGCAGGGGACGGCCCGTGGCGCGCTCCCAGAGGATCGCCGTCTCCCGCTGGTTGGTGATGCCGATGGCCTCGACCGCCTCCGGCCCGGCGCCGGCCGCGGCCAGGGCCTCGCGGCAGACCGATCGTGTGGCCTCCCAGATCTCCTCAGGGTCGTGTTCGAC
>JALUUN010000057.1 GCA_027021325.1 Planctomycetota bacterium | reverse complement strand
GCGGCCGAACATCTTCGGGTACCAGTAGTAGAGACCGGCGAAGATGCCGAACAGGGAACCGCCGAAGAGGACGTAGTGGATGTGGGCGACGATGAAGTAGGTGTCGTGGATGTAGATGTCCACGGGTGTCGCCGCCATGAAGATGCCCGAGAGGCCGCCGATCACGAACATGCTGACGAAGGCCAGGGCGCAGAGCATGGCCGGCGTGAAGCGGATCTTCGCACCCCAGAGCGTGCCCAGCCAGTTGAAGGTCTTGATCGCCGAGGGCAGGGCGATGAGCATCGTCGAGGTCATGAAGGTCATGCCCAGCGCCGGGTTCATGCCGGACTGGAACATGTGGTGACCCCAGACGATGAAGCCCAGACCGGCGATGGCGCTGATCGAGTAGACCATCGGCTTGTAGCCGAACAAGGGCTTGCGTGCGAAGGCGGTGATGACGTCGCTCACGATGCCCATCGCCGGCAGGATCATGATGTACACCGCCGGGTGGCTGTAGAACCAGAACATGTGCTGCCAGAGCAGCGGGTGGCCGCCGCCGATGCCGGCGGGCTCGTTGTTCACGGTCAGGCCTTCGGGGAGGAAGAAGGCGGTGCCGAACTCCCGGTCGGCGAGCTGGAAGATCAGGGCAGCAGTCAGGACCGGCAGGGCGAAGGCCTGCAGGATGGCCGTGATGAAGAGGGACCAGGTGGTCATGGGCATGCGGAAGAACTTCATGCCCTTGGTCCGGCACTTCACGATGGTCGTGATGTAGTTGATCGAGCCCAGCAGCGACGAAACGCCGACGCAGAGCAGGCCCAGCAGCCAGTAGGTCTGGCCGCCGCGGCTTCCCGGCGCGGCCTCGGCGACGGAAGCCAGGGTCGGATAGCTGGTCCAGCCGGACGCGGCCGCGCCCCCCTCCTGCGAGAAGGAGGAGAGGAAGAAGTACAGCGCCGGCCACATGAACCAGTAGGACAGCATGTTCATGGTCGGGAAGGCCATGTCCCGGGCGCCGATCTGCAGCGGGATGACGAAGTTCGCGAAGGTGCCCGTGAGCGCCGGGATGATGACCAGGAAGATCATCACCGAGGCATGCATCGTGGTGAGCATCGGATAGAACTCGGCGGGCATGACGCCGCCGGTCTCCGGCCACAGGAGCTTGCCGACGATGGGCAGGGGTGACCACGGGTAGGCCAGCTGCCAGCGCACGCCGAGGGCCAGGAGGCCGCCCAGGGCCAGGGTGAAGAACACCGTGATCAGGAACTGGATCCCGATCACCTTGTGGTCCCTCGAGAAGATGTACTTCGTCAGGAAGGACTGCGGGTGGTGATCGTGGGCGGCTGCGTCCAGGGGCGCGGCGACGGGGGTCTCAGCGGCGGAAGTCACGGATCACTGCTCCTCGGCGGCCTCTTCGGTGTCGGCGAACTGGGCGGCGGTCGCCCGGGCCATCCAGTCCTGGAAGTCCTGTTCGGTCTCGTGCACCACCAGACGGGCGCGCATCTTGTAGTGGCCCCAGCCGCAGAGCTCGGCGCATGCGATCTCGAATTCGCCGCTCTCGACCGGAGTGAACCAGACCCACTGCTTCATGCCGGGCATGGCGTCCTGCTTGACCCGCATCTGCGGGATGAAGAAGGAGTGGATGACGTCCCGGCTCTCCAGCAGGATCTTGACCGGCTGGTTCTTCCAGACGTGGAGCTCGTTGACCTGCTCCACGTCGTCGGGCGACCAGATGACTCCATCTTCGCCCGGATAGCGGATGCGCCACTCGAACTGTCCGCCGAGCACGCGGGCGTGCACCGGCGAGTCGGGCGCCTGGCTGTAGAACTTCGCCTCTTCCCAGGTTCCGTACTGGAAGATCGCCAGGAAGACCAGGATGCCGGCCGGGATGATGGTCCAGATGGTCTCCAGCTTGTGGTTGCCGTGGGTGAAGACCCCCTTGCCGCCTTCCTCACGCCCGCCGTACTTCCAGAGGAACCAGGCGAAGACGATCTCGACCCCCAGGAAGGTGATGCCCGTGATCGCGAAAATCACCCAGAACAGGAAGTCGATGTCGCTGCCGGTCTCGGAGGCGTTGGGCGGGAACCAGAGGCCCTCGACCCCACGTGCCCAGAGGAAGAAGCCGACCGCGAGGGGAGGCACCAGCGCGAACAGCGCGATCCAGAACTTTCTCATGGCTCCAGGGCGGGCTTACTGGTTGTAGGGAAGGGACAGGACGAAGTTCACGAGGGCCCAGATGTCCTCGTCGTTGGCGTGCATGTCGGCGATGGCCGGCATCGGTGTGCCCTTGATGCCTTGATGCACGCGCCGGTACAGGTCCAGGGGCCGGTTGCCGCCCCGATAGAAGCCCTTGCGCAGGTCCGCGGGCCGGGCTTCGTTGCCCCATTCATCCTTGAGCTTGTAGCCGATGCGCAGGACCTCGCCGGTGTCGGGGTCGAGGATCTCGCCGTAGACGTTCGGTCCCTTGCCGTCGCCGTTGCCGTTGTGACAGTTGACGCAGCCGGCGGTCTCGCTCATGAACAGCCTGCGTCCGCGGGCGATGGACTCGGGGGTCGCGGGGGGGCGGGGGCCCTCGGGGAAGACCTGCTCGTCCTCGGCGCTGCCCCACTGGTCCTGGATGTACTCGTACTGCTCCTCGAAGTACTCGTCGAGGAGCTCGGAGAACTCCGCGGCATCCATGTCGCCGGCCTCGAAGTCCTCGAAGTCGCCCTCGTCGTCGATCTGCAGGGCGACGAGACGCTCGACCTCACCGCGCAGCATCAGGAACTGGACGTAGCTGATCAGGGCTTCGATGTCCTCGTCCTCCTCCACCTGGAAGGAGGGCATGGCGGTATAGGCGACGCCGTCGCGCAGGGTCCTGCGCAGGTCCTCGCGGGTCGGCTTGGCGGCGCGGAGGGTGCTCGTGAACTTGACCTTGCCGTCGCGGAAGTTCCGCGGCCGCGGGATCAGGAACTTCGCGGTCGGCCCGTCGCCGCCCCCGGAGACCCCGTGGCAGTGCAGGCACTTGGTGCGGTAGAGCTCGCGGCCGCGGGCGAGTTCCTCCTCGCCGCCCATTCCGAAGGCGTCGTAGTCGCCCAGGTCCTCGGGCAGGTGGGGGCTGGCGTGCTCGCCGAACTTCTCGAGGAGCTTGCCCTCCAGGGCCTCCAGGGTGGCCGGCTGGAATCCGTACTCGTCCGTATCCGGCCGGAGGGAGTACTCGAGGGCGATGCCGCGGGCGGTCACGCTGCCGGGGCTCATCCAGGCGATGCCGGTGGCCGTGAGAACGGCGACCGCCGCCAGGCCCAGTCCGTCGAGGGCTTTCATCGGGCTCTGTGCTGGGGCTTCGAGGAGAAGGGGGGATTCCCCGCGGAATGAGCCGGGAATCCTACGGGGGCCCGGAAGGGCTGTCCACGCGCGGCGGTATCCCCACGCCCGGGGCGTTGAGGGCCCGTGCCGGCCCTCAACGCCGGGGGAAGCCGGCCTCGCGGCGGGCGGCGCGGCCCGCGCGCCAGAGGGCGAAGCAGAAGGATCCGCCGACCAGGAGCGGGAGGGACAGCATGAAGAGGATCGACTCGTGGATCCCGTCCGCGAGGCCGCTGTCCCCGCCCTCCTTGGCGGCGAGGACGTTCTCGCGGCACATGGCGCACTGGGCCAGCCCGTGGGCGGCGAGGGCCGCGCAGGCGGTGAGAAGGATGGCGGCGCGGCGGAGGCGGACCATGGTCTGGCAGCTCCTCAGGGGGCTGGGGAGCGTTCCCCGAGACCCAGAGGATAGAGGAGGAACCAGATTAGGACACCGGTTGCCGAGACGTAGAGCCACAGCGGGAAGGTCCACCGGGCCAGGCGGCGGTGGGCCGGGCGCCGGTCCCGGAAGGCGAGCCAGAGGACCCGGAGGGCCAGGAAGGGCACCAGGGCGGCCAGAACGACGTGGCTGGCCAGGAGGGCCAGATAGGCCGTCCGGCCCGGCCCCGAGCCCCGGAACTCCACGTGGCCGGCCTGGTAGTGGTAGAGGAGGTAGGAGGCGAGGAAGAGGCAGGAGAGGGCGAATGCCGACAACATCCAGCGCTTGTGCCGGGTCTCCTGCCGGCGGCGGATGCAGGCATAGCCCCGCAGCAGGCAGAAGGTGGCGCTGGCGTTGAGCAGGGCGTTCAGGTGGGGGAGTGCGTCCAAAATCCTTCGACTACAGATCTTAGGACTGCTGCCCCGCGGGAGGGAGGGTCTCCAGCAGGTGGGCGATCTGGCGCCGCAGGAGCTCCATGTGGCGGTCCGAGGCGTGGTCGTAGAGTTCGAGGATCCGCCCCTCGGGTCCGATCAGGGCGAA
>JALUUN010000056.1 GCA_027021325.1 Planctomycetota bacterium | reverse complement strand
GCTGGCAGATCTACGCGCGCTGCCTGGACGCCGGTGGATGGGGCGAGGCCGTCCTCCTGGGCCCGGAACACCCCCAGCGCGACGGCGCCCAGCGTCTGGAGGCCGCCGCCCTGGAGGACGGCGTCGCCGTCCTCTGGGACTTCGGCCGCACCGACCGGAGGACGCCGCAGCTGCGGACCGGGATCGCCGCCGCCGTCTGCCGGTCGCCGGTCCTGGCCGGCCCGCCGGAAGCCTTCCGCCCCCTCGGCGTGGCGCCCGAAGCCGTGCTGGAGGACACCGCACCCGAACCCCGCA
The DNA here is from genome assembly GCA_027021325.1 of Planctomycetota bacterium. Classification (GTDB taxonomy): domain Bacteria; phylum Planctomycetota; class UBA1135; order UBA1135; family UBA1135; genus JALUUN01. The sequence continues at coordinate 4,005 of JALUUN010000056.1, read as the reverse complement.
CCCTCACCGGGCAGGGCCGGGAATGGACCCTGGCCTTCGGCGACCTGCACCGCCACACCGACCTCTCCCTCTGCTTCCCCTTCTTCGACGGCTGCCTGGAGGACGCCTGGCGGTACGGCATCGAGGGCGCGGGCCTCGACTTCATGGCGGTCACCGACCACGCCCGCGACCTGGCCGGCGGCCGCGCCGAGAGTCTCGTCTGGTGGCGGGCGGTGAAGACCGTGCGCCAGATGGAGATCCCCGGCCGCTTCCGCCCCTTCCACGGCTACGAGCGCAGCCACCGGGACACGGACCACAACGTGATCTCCCTGCGCACGGACATGCTGCGCCCGTACCCGCCGCCGCTTCCGGAGTTCTGGAAGGAACTCGACGGCGACACCTTCACCATCCCCCACCAGCCCTTCATCGGCCGCGTCTGGGAGGTCCGCGACGACACCCGCCGCCCCCTGGCCGAGGTCTACCAGGGCTGCCGCGACGAGGCGCGCCTCCAGGATCTGGAGCGCGGCTGGAGAGCGGGCCACCGCTTCGGGGTCATCGCCTCCAGCGACCACATGTCCACCCGCGCCTCTTTCGCCGGCGTCTGGACGGAGGACCGCAGCCGGCAAGGCCTGTTCCGCGCCTTGCAGGCGCGGCGCACCTTCGGGGCCACGGACCGGATCCTCCTTGCCTTCCACGCCGCCGGCGCCTGGATGGGCGAGGAGACCTTCTGGGAGGAGAAGACGATTCCACTCCGCCTGCGCTGGGAAGGCACGGCACCGGTCGCGCGCCTGCGGCTGCTCGCCGACGGCGAGGAGCTCCAGGTCTGGGAGGAGCCGGGCCGGGCCGGCGACCTGGAGGTCCAGCTGCCCTGGCCGGAGGGCGCGAAGGCCGTCCGCCTGCTCCTCCTCCTGGAGCAAGCGGACGGCGGCCGCGCCTGGTCCTCGCCGGTCTGGGTGGAGCGCCCCGAGGAGGGCGCCGGACTCAGTCCAGCGGGTCGTCCAGGTGGACGGCGTAGGTGATCGTTTCCCGGTCGATGGGCGTCGCCCGGACCAGGCGGCCGCGGTGCTCGCGGCCGTTCAGCTTGATGACGACGGAGATCGCGCCGGTGGCGCGGATCAGGGCGCCCTGGCTGCTGATGTTCACCGTCTCCCCTTCCAGGGTGCCGGCGGCCATCATCAAGGCGACGTCCGTCTGGTAGGGCCGGCGCTCACTGCTGCGGCGGTCGGTGGTCGAGGTGGGCTTGTCGTTGGGTCGTTCCATGGTGGCGGTGGGTCGGCGAGGCCTCAGGCCGCGGGCGGGCGCGGGCCCCTAGAATCCGGGTGGTGCGACGGCTCCTCCTTCCGGCCCTGCTGCTCCTGGCCTCCTGCTCGGGGGGCGAAGCCGGGGACGAGACGCAGGCGCCGGGGGTTGCGGAGCAGGCGCAGGCGGGCGCCGGGCGGCTCCTCGTGCCCCCCGCTCCCCTGGACCGTCTGGCCCGGGAAGCCGCCGAGCGGCTCACGGCGTCCGCGGCCCCCCTGGGCCTGGACGCGGCCAACGGCCTGGAACGCCTGGCGGTGCGCCTCGAACGAGAGGACTGGGTGGAGCGGGCTCGTCACCGCTTTCTGGATCGTCTGGCCGACCCCGCGCCCTTGAGCCCCGCGGAGGCCCGCGCCTTCGCGGAGCGCTGGGCGGAGGTGGATTTTTCCGTCCGCTGGCGGGAACGCCTTGTCCAGGAAGGACATCCGGTGACCGTCCCGCCCCCCCGGCCGGCCGGGGCCCTGGCCTCGGTGGCGGCCGCCCTGGAAGCCGGGGACGATGCCGGCCTCCTGGCCGCCTGGGGCCGGGCCCACGCCTGGTTCGGCCATGTCTGGATGGACGAGGTCGCCGGCGAGGCCTTCTCCTTCGACGGCTTCGAGCTGCGCCGGGTCGAGGGCGGCTACGAGGCCACGGACCTCCTCGGCGTGGCCCGCGACTTCACCCTGCGCCGGGCCGGCGACCACGCGAGCCTGCGCTACACCCGGCCCGGCCAGACCCAGTTCCTGCGCGACCGCCTGGTTCCCGGCGGCGCCGGCCCGGAGCACGCCCACGAATAGGGCGGGCGCCGGCGCCCGCCCTCAGGCGAGCCCGGGGTCCACCTGCAGGAGGACCTTCCCGAAGACCGCGCGCTCCCCGAGCCTGCGGTGGGCCTCGGCCACCTCCTCCAGAGAAAAGCGGCTGTCCACCACCGGCTTGAGACGGCCCGCGAAGACGTGGCGCGCGACCTCGTGCTGCTCGCCGAGCCCGCCCATGGTGCTGCCGAGGATGCTCAGGCTCTTGAAGAAGACCGGCGCAAAGTGGACTTCCATGAGGGGGCCGCTGGTCACGCCGCAGGTCACCAGCCGCCCGCCCCTGGCCAGCAGCCAGATGCCCTGGGGCAGGGTGTCGGCGCCGACATGGTCCACGATCACGTCCACGCCACCCTTGCCGGCCCAGTCCTTCACCGCCTGCACCCAGTCCTCCCGGCGGTAGTCCACCCCGTGGTGGGCGCCGTTTTCAAGGCCCTTCTGCACCTTCTCCGGCGTGCCGGCGGTGACCATGACCTCGCAGCCCCAGAGGCGTGCAATCTGGGTCGCGGCCACGGAAACGCCGCTTCCGGCGGCGTGGATCAGGACCTTCTCCCCCGGCCGCACCTCGCAGCGGTCCACGAGCATGTGCCAGGCCGTGAGGTAGGTCAAAGGGAAGGCGGCAGCCCGATCGAGAGGAAAGCCGTCGGGCAGCTCCAGGAGGTTCTCGACACGGACCACCGCGTAGTCCGCGTTGCCGCCGTCGCAGGTCTCGCCATAGATGCCGTACTTCCGGCACAGGTTCTGGCGGCCCGAAGCGCAGGGCAGGCACTGCCCGCAGGAAAAGCCCGGCGCCACCGCCACCCGGCGGCCCAGCCAGGCTTCGCTCGCGCCGGGACCGACCCGGTCCACGACGCCGCTGAAGTCGCAGCCCGGGGTGATGGGCAGGGGGAAGCGGTGCCCCTCGACGCCGCGGCGCACCCAGATGTCCAGGTGGTTCAGGGCCGCCCAGGCGACACGCAGGCGCACCTCGCCGGGGCCGGGTTCGGGATCGGGCAGATCCTCGAGGCGCAGGACCTCGAGACCTCCGTGTTCATGGATGCGGACGGCGCGCATGGCGGCTCCTCGGGGACGGAAGGGGAAGCCTAACGGCCCTCGAAGCGGGGCTCGCGCTTCTCCAGGAAGGCATGCAGGCCCTCGCGGGCGTCCTGGCTCTGGAAGAGGCGCGCCTGCAGTTCGCGCTCCAGGGCCTGCCCGACCTCGAGCCCGGCCTCGGGCCCGGCCTGGATGGCACGCTTCACCGCCCCGGCGGCGAGCGGCGCTCCCTGCGGCCGGGTCCAGCGGCGGGCCCGCTCCTGGACCGCCTCCAGGAAGCCCTCCGCCGGCAGGACCGCCTCGGCCAGACCGCGCTCGCGGGCCTCCTCGGGACCCAGGAGGGTGCCCTCGAGGATCAGCTCCAGGGCGCGGGCCTTGCCGAGGAGCCGGGCCAGGCGCTGGGTACCCCCGGTTCCGGGCAGGAGGCCGAGGCGCAGCTCGGGGAGGCCGATCTTGAGACCCGGCCCGCCCTCGGGTGCCTCCCGGACCCAACGCAGGTCGCAGGCCAGGGCGATCTCCAGGCCGCCGCCGACGCAGTGGCCGTTGAGGGCGGCGACCACCGGCTTGGGGGTGCGCTCCAGGCGGTCCAGGGTCTCGGCCGCGTACAGGCAGAACATCGCCTTCCAGGCCGGCTCGGCCTCGCGCAGGATGCCGATGTCCGCCCCGGCGCAGAAGAAACGCTCCCCGGCCCCGGTCAGGACCAGGACATCCACCTCCGGGTCGAAGCGATGGGCCAGGATCGCCTCGTCCAGGTCCTGGAGGAGCTCCAGACTGGTGTTGTTGGCCGGCGGGGCACAGAGCTGGATCCAGCCGACGCGCTCCACCACCACCCGGCGCACGCGGCCCCGGGGGAGATCCTGCCACGGCCAGGTCTCGATGCACATGGCTTTCACGGCCTCAGGATGGCGTC
>JALUUN010000055.1 GCA_027021325.1 Planctomycetota bacterium | reverse complement strand
GATGCGGGACGGGATCTCGCGCCTGGTGCGGCGGACCTGGGCGGTGTCCAAGGACCGGCACTGGCTGCTCTCGCACCTCTGGATCTGGGCCGTGTGGCGGAACCTCGTGCGTCCGGCGACGGTGGTCCGGCCCGGGGACCGGACGCCGGCCGAGAAGCTGGGGCTCTTGCCGAGGCGCTGGACGGCGGCGGAGCTCCTGCGCTGGAAGGTCGCCTACCGGGCGGCGCTGGACCTCGCCGCCTGATCTTCCGGCCCGGAAGTGATCCAGCGGATGGGGCCAGTTTCAGAGGCGGCTCGCTCTGGCCCTCAACCAATGATCCGCCAGCACCACCGCCACCATCGCCTCCCCCATCGGCACGAACCGCGGCAGGACGCACGGATCGTGGCGGCCACGTGTCTCCACCGTCGTCGCCTCCCCACTCCGGGTCACCGTGCGTTGCGGACGCGGCAGACTGCTCGTCGGCTTCAGGGCGCACCGCAGGAGAATCGGCATCCCTGAGGAGATGCCACCGAGCATCCCCCCGTGCCGATTCCCCTCGGTGCGGATCCCGCCGTCCCTGCCGCGCACGAAGGGATCGTTGTTCTCGCTGCCTCGCGAACGGGCTGCAGCAAAGCCGGCGCCATACTCGACGCCAAGGACCGCGGGCAGGCTGAAGAGGGCCTTGCCGAGGTCGGCCTTCAGTTTGTCGAAGACCGGCTCGCCCCAACCCGGCGGGACACCGGTAGCGACGAGCTCGGCGACGCCGCCGATGGAGTCGCGGTCGCGGCGCACCGCTTCGATGAGCTCCACCATACGCACGGCGGCCTCGGGATCGGGACAGCGGACCGGAGACGCCTCCACCTGCTCCAGGGTGACCGAGGCCGGATTCTCGATCCGCGCCTCGATCTCGCCGACCTGCCGAACCCAGCCCAGGATGCGCACACCCTCCGATGCGAGGAGCTTGCGCGCGATGGCTCCGGCGCAGACCCGGGCGACGGTCTCGCGCGCCGAGCTCCGTCCTCCCCCCCGGTGATCGCGGAAGCCGAAGCGAGCGTCGAAACCAAAGTCCGCATGCCCCGGGCGGTACTTCTCGCGCAACTCCTCGTAGTCCCGGCTCCGGGAGTCGCGGTTGCGCACCAGGACAGCGATGGGAGTGCCTGTGGTCCGGCCTTCGAAGACCCCGGACAGAATCTCAGGCTCGTCCGCCTCGTCCCGCTGGGTCACCAGGGCGCTCTGCCCGGGCCTCCTGCGGGCCAGGTCCGGCCGCAGGTCCTCCTCGGACAGCGGAAGGCCTGCAGGAACGCCATCCACGATGACGACGTTTGCCGGTCCGTGACTCTCGCCGGCGGTATGGACGCGGAACAGGACGCCGAAGGAAGAACCCGCCATGGAACGGCCAGGATAGCCGGTCTCGCCCTCAATCCGCGCGCAGAACCCTCAGCCGCTCGCCCGGCACCAGGCTCAGACCCGGCGGCGGGCTCAGTACCAGAGCCCGCCCGTACTCGGGCTGTGCCGGATCCCGCCACAGCCTCCGGGGCAGTTCCTCGATCCCGGGCCCCAGGGAGCGAACCTCGGTCTCCGCTGTCGCCAGAGGCGCCACCTCGCGGCTCACCAGCGCCCGCGAGGCGGGCAGCGGCGGATCCTGGACTGCCGGCGGCAGCCACGCGACCACCGCCTCGGGCTCCACGGCCGTAAGCACCAGGATCGGCTCGCCGGCGAGGACCGCCTGTCCGGGACGGGCCAGGATGCGAGTGACCCGCGCCCGCGCCGGACTCCGCAGCACCAGCCCCTCGCGCTCCACCTCCAGCTCCCGCACCCGCAGGACCTGGACGTCGATCGCCGCCTGCAGGGCGGTGAGGCGGGCGTCCACCTCGATCCCGTCCGGGAGCCGGCCTTCGAAGGCGCGGCGGCGCTCCCGGGCTTCCTCCAGCTCTTCGTGAAGCCCTTCCAGAAGGCGCTCCCGATGAAGGATGCGAGCCAGAAGCCTCTCGTGGCGCAGCCGGGTATCGTCGAGTCTCGCCTGGTCCAGGACCTCCTCTGCGACCAGCTTCTCTTCCCGCGCCAGACGGATACCGAAGCGCTCGGCTTCGATGCGGTCGGCCTCCAGGTCCACCTCCAGGTCCAGGGCGTCGAGCGCCAGCTCTGCCTCGTCCATGTGAAAGCGTCGCAGCTCGGCGGCGCGTTCCTCCTCACCCTCGTGGGCGATCTGCTCCAGCGCCTCGGCCAGAGCCCGGCGCTCGGCGTCGAGGCGGCGGACCTCCGCCTGGGCCGTGCGCAGGCGGGCCTCCAGCAGCGAACTGTCGAGCTGTCCGAGAAGCTGACCCGGCTCTACGGCCTGATGCAGCTCCACCCGCAGGTCGGCGAGGCGCCCGTCGGCCGGCACCGAGACCTCGTGCTCCCGCGGTTGGGCCAGGGCGATCCAACTGACCGGCCCGGCCTGGTGCCGGATCAGGAACCAGCAGCCCGCCGCCGCTGCCGTCCAGACCACGAGCAGCAAGGGGCCACGGCGCAGGTCCTCCAGGCGCTGGCGCAGAGGCGTGGGGATGGGGCGCCGCTGAACCACCGCTCAGACCTCCGTCAGTTCGTCCCGGAGAACCAGGGCCACGTCCCCGACGCCGGGTACTGCGAGCAGCTCGCGGGTCAGTTCCTCACCGCGCTGCCGGTCGCGCAGACGCACCTGGTAGACGAACTCGCTGCCGCCCGGACTGTGCCGCGCCGAGATCTCCTTGAGCCCTCTGCAGAAGCGGCGCACCGTTTCACGGAAGCGCCTGCGCGTCTCCTCACCGCCCTCGAGCCGACAGGTGAGGTGCCCGTCCCAGGTGCCCCGGCTGCCGAAGCCGGTGGCCGCGAGGTAGAAGGCGATCATGGATGCCGTGACGGTCCCGAACACCGCCGTGGCGTACCTCCCCGAGCCGCAGGCCATGCCCAGGACCAGGACGAAGAACACGAAGACCGTGTCCCGCGTGTCCTTGAGGACGTTCCGGAAGCGGATCAGGGCCAGGGCCCCGATCAAACCGAAGGCCATGACGATGCTGTTGCCGATGGTGTGCATCACCATGGAGACGACGAGCATCATCAGGACCAGGGACTGGGTGAATCCGCGGGAGTAGCTCAGTCCCGTATGTGTGCGCATGTAGGTCCAGGCGACCACCTGGCCGAGGACGAAGGCCAGAAGCATGGAGGTCGCCAGGGCCTCCAGGGAAAACTCCGGCGTGGGCTGGTCGATGCCTTCGAGGAATGCCTGGAACTGGTTCATCGTGCGCCGTGGCGCCGGCCTAGAGGCCGGGACCGCCGTTCAACTCCAGGGAAGGCGCCCGCAGCATGGGCGCGACGGTGGTGATGGCTCCGGTCCGGATCGCCTCGTCCACACCCAGGATGTACTTGGCGACGGACTGCCTGTGCAGCTCGAACCTTCCGATCAGTTCTCCCACCCAGGACGGGTAGAGATCGGTGAACTTGATCTCCAGAATCACGCCGGGCAGGGGGACCGGCCGCCACTCCGGGCTCCTGTGGGACAGGTCGAGCGCCGAGGTCGGGCAGCACTGGAGCTTGGTGTCGAAGGTGATCCGGACCGGATCGCCGTTGCGCGAGTTGTAGGCCTCGCGCAAGTAGCGGATGCGCATGCAGGGCCGGGCATGGCTGAACAGGCTCGTGCTCAGGAACTCGGCCGCGTCCGGCGGCAGAGCCCGGGCCGCCCCGGCCGGCCGCCCGGTCAGGAGTTCCGGGATGCAGTGCCGTTCCACCGCCGCCCGTCGCTTGAGAACGACCTGGTCCACCCGCCGCTTGATCTCCAGGAAGGCCGGGTCCCGCGGATTCTCCGTGTAGGTACGGATCCGCAGCTTGAAGCGGTTCTTGTGTCCCTCGACGGTGGTGCGGTACAGGCGCAGGTCGGGACTGTCGAGATACAGGCTGCAGATCGGGTAGCGCCGGCTCGGCCGCCGTCGTGCAAAGGGGTCGGGTTCCACGAAGCCGGCGGTCCAGAGGCGGATCTCCTGCGCCATCTCCTCGGAGACGAGGTACTTGCACTCGTAGCGGCTCAGGAGGGTGCCGTCGGCGGCCGGCATGGGGATTCCAGGAAGATGGCGCGGGGATCCCTCAATCCTACACCGCCCGGGCGAGGGCTCCCGGCGCAACTCCTGGTCCCCGATGGGATTGGGCTGGAAAAAGCTTGCGGAGCCGGAGCTTCGGTCCGCGCTCGGCCCCATCGCGTATGCTGGGATGCCGGATTCCTCCGCACGGGATCCGGCCGAACCTCCTTCCCCCCTGTTCGCGTCCTCCATGCTTCCGAGCCTGCCCCGGGCCGCGGCCTGCCTCTTCATG
>JALUUN010000054.1 GCA_027021325.1 Planctomycetota bacterium | reverse complement strand
CATCCCCGTCCAGGGCGCCCGGCCGCCGCTGATGCCGCGCCGCCCCAAGGGGCCGCGGGCGCCGCTCCCTCCGGACACCAGCGACTGGATCTGGTGGTGGCGCCTGCAGCGCTTCGACCGCCTGGATCCTCCGGTGCGACCCGAGCCGGCGCCGCCGGTGACCCCTGGCGCGGGCCGGGCGGCCGTCCCCCCGCCCGTTCACCCGCCGGGCAACGGCCTGCACCCGGCCTGGTCCGAGGTCCTGGACCTCCTCCTCGCGACCTGGCGGCAGGAGCCGGAGGAGGCCGAGCTGCGCGCCGCCCTCCTGATCTCCCTGGCGCGGGTGGCGCCGCCCTCGCGCCTCCAGGACGAACGGGTGCAGCAGGTGGACGAGGCTCTGCGCCAGGGCCTGGCGACCCGCGACCGCCGGGTCCACGAAGCCGCAGCCCTGGCCCTCGGCATCCGCGGCCGGCCCCACGACCTGCCCCGGCTCCTGGCCCTCCTGGAGGACCGCCCGGAGGGCCGCCGGGCCGTGGACGGCGGCGAGGTGGACGAGCGCACGCGCGCCTTCGCTGCCTACGCCCTGGGCCTGCAGGCGCGGCGCCTGCCCTTCCCCGAACTGCGGGCGCCCGTGGCCGAGGCCCTGCTGGGCCTTCTGCGCCGCGGGGAAGGTGCGACCGACGACCTGCCGGCGGCCTGCGTCCAGGCCCTGGGCCAGTTTCCCGGCGAGGACGCCGAGACCCTGGTGCCCGAGCTCCTGGCGGTCCTGCGCGACACCGGGGAGCGCGAGCATGTCCGCGGCCAGGTCCCCCTGAGCCTCGCCCGCCTCCTCGAGCGGGCGCGCAGCGCACGCCGTGCCGGAGGTCTGTCGCGGAGCGTCTTCCTGGATCTGCGCCGCCGCCTCCTGGACCGCGGAGAGAACGCCGCCGTGCGCCAGTCCTGCGCCCTGGCCCTGGGCCGACTCGGCCGCGACCCCGCCCTCGCCGAGGAGGCCGCCCGGGCCCTGATCGAGATCCGCTCCCGGCCCGGGGATGGCCGCACGCGGCGCCTCGCCGCCCTGGGCCTCGCCGAGGTCGCGACCTCCAGCCACGCCGCTGCCCAGACCCTGGCCCTCCCGGCCCTCCTCGACGCCCTGCGCCAGGGCACCGACACCGACCGCGGCTGGGCGGCCCTGGCCCTGGGCTGGGCCGGCATCCGGGCCGCCGACCTCGGCCGTCCCCTGCCCGGGGCCGTGGCCCGGGAACTTCGGGCGGCGCTCCCGCGCAGCGGACGCCCGCGCCTGACCGCGGCCCTGAGCCTGGCCCTCGGCCTGACCGGCGTGCGCGAGGCCGCCCCGGAGGTCGCCCGGGTCCTGACGGGGGTTGGGGATCCCCTCCTGCGCGGCGAGGCCGTCGCCGGCCTCGCCCTCCTCGGCGGGCCCGTGGCCGCCGAGACCGTGCCCCGCGAGCTGGAACGCCTCGACCCTCTGGTCGAGGCCTTCCAGGCGGCCTGCGCCGGCCTCGCCCACCGCGAGCCCGAGGCCCTGGTGCAGTGGCTCCTGGCCTGGCTGGAGTCCGGCCAGGACGGTCCTTCCTACCAGGCGCGCTACGCCGCGGCCTTCGCCCTGGGCTGGACCTCGAGTCCGCGGGCGGTGCCCTGGCTCGGACGTCTCCTGGCCGACGGACAGCCGAACGCCGTGCGCATCGCCGCCGCCCAGTCCCTGGGCCGCCTGGCGGAGCGCCCCGGCCCGCGCTGGAACAGCGGCTATCTGGATCTCCTGAACCCCTGGAGCGCCCCGCCGACCCTGATCGGGAGGCCGGAGCGGCCCGGGGTCTGCGACCGCTTCTGAAGCGCCGCGGGTCCCGGCCCGGCCGGAAAGGGCCCCGGGACGCGGAAAGGACCTTTCCAGCCGCCTTTCCGGCCGGGAGCGTTCCCTGGAGGTGACGTTCCCGGGGGCGGATCCGGCCCCGGCTCCTGGTATGCTCTTTGCCAGTACCCGGCAGGCCCGGCCGGCGACCCTGCCTCGGGCGAACCACGACCTCCGGACCGAAGATCCCGACATGAAGCCCTGGCTGATCCCTCTCACCCTGGCCGCCGGCCTCTGGCTGGCCGGCGAGGCCGCGGCCCACGGGGGCACCTACAAGGGGCCCGGCGACACCGTCCCGCCCTCGGGCGGCGGCGCCGCCACCCCCGCGGCCCCCACCGCTCCCACCGCCCCGGCCACGCCTTCGACACCCGGCGCCGCCACCCCCGCCGCTCCGACCACGCCGCAGACGCCCGGGCTTCCCGCCACGCCCACGAACACGCCCCAGCCCCGGCGCGCCCAGACCGCCGGTCCGGCGACGGGCCCGGACCTCACGACCTGGGAGTTCTGGTGGGAGTTCAACAAGGATCCCTTCCTGAACCTGAAGGCCAAGGTCTTCACCCAGCAGGGCACCACCGGCGAGGGTGCCGCCCTGGTCGGTCTGGGCTCGGCGACGACGAAGAACACGACCTTCGCGCCTTCGCCGGCGCAGATCGAGGGCACCGTCGTCCCGGCCCTGGTCCAGACCCTGGAGGGCGTGGACAACCAGGACATCGCCACGGGCTGCATGGTGGCCCTGGCCAAGATCGGCGTCCACCCCGAGGAGATGACGCAGCTCTTCGAGCCGCGCCTCCAGGATCCGAGCCAGGAGGTCAAGGAGACGGCGGCCGTGTCCCTGGGCATCCTTCAGGACCTCGCCTCCCTGGAGGACCTCACGAACCTCCTCCTCGACACGCCCAAGGGCCGCGAACTCGTCGGCGAGGAGCAGCGCGTGGATCTGCGCACGCGGACCTTCGCCGCCTACGGCCTGGGGCTGCTGGCCTACGCCACCGAGGACGAGGACATCAAGGCCAAGGTCGCCGACATCCTCTGGGAGACCCTGGTCTCGGACGAGTCGGCTCTCAAGGACATCCGCGTCGCCTGCGTCATCAGCCTCGGCCTGACCCGCCTGGCCGAGCCGCAGCAGGTCGTCAGCCGCTTGAGCGACTATCTGGCGGACGAGAGCCACGACTTCCTGGTCCGCGCCCACTGCCCCAACGCCATGGCCAAGCTGATGCGCGACGCCGATGCCGAAGGGCCCCTCGTCGCTCAGGTCGTCGACCAGTTCCTGGGCCTCCTGGACGACAGCAACACCAAGGTCGAGATCCGGCAGAGCTGCGTCCAGGCCCTGGGCATGATGACGAACGGCCGCCGCGACCCGGCCCTGGCCGAGCGCGTCCTGCGCAGGCTCATGGAGATCGCCGACAAGGGCAAGGACCGGCAGGAGAAGAACTTCACCTCCATCTCCCTGGGCTACATCGGCGCCACCGTCGGCCAGAACGACCGCATCCGTCAGGAGATCACCGAATTCCTCCTGAAGGGCGTGGACGGCCGCCTGGGCTCCGCCTACCGCCCCTGGTCGGCGCTCGCCCTCGGCGTCATGTCCTTCAAGCTCGCCGAGCAGAAGGAGCAGGTCTCGCCCCAGATCGGGCGCAGTGTCCTGGCCGCCTTCGAGAAGGCCAAGAACCCGTCCTGGAAGTCCTGCTACGCCATCAGCCTCGGCCTCATGAAGTACGAGGACGCGGCGGACCCCATTGCCCGCTCCATCCAGAAGTCCAGCAACCCCAGTTTCCGCGGCTATGCGGCGGTGGCCCTGGGACTTCTGGGGGCCACCGAGCACAAGGACACGATCACCGAGATGGTGCGCGAATCCAAGCGGCTGCCGGACCTCCTGCGGCAGGCCTCCATCGGTCTCGGCCTCATGAGCGACCGCGCCGTGGTGGATGTGCTCCTGGAGCTGATGGTCGGAGAAGAAGGCCGGGTCCCGCCCCTTTCGGTTCTCGCCGCCTCGGCGACGGCCCTGGGCTTCATCGGGGACTACCGTTCCATCACCCCGCTGGTGAACATGCTCAAGAACGAGGAGCTGACCCCTCTCGGCCGGGCCTTCGCCGCCGTCGCTCTCGGCATCGTCGGCGACAAGGAGCCCTTCCCCTGGAACAGCAAGATCGGGGTGGACCTGAACTACCGCGCCTCCGTGGACACCCTGGTGGACCAGGAGAGCGGAACCGGCATCCTCGACATTCTCTGAGCTCGCCCGCCCCCGGAAGCCGCCTCCCGCCCGGCGCGGGGGGCGGCTTCCCCCGAAGCTGGTCCACTCGGCTGGATCACCAGTGATCTCGAGTCCTGCTCGCCCAAGGACTTGCGGGCTTCCGGGGCCCCGCATGCCGGCCAGGCGACAGGTATCGACTTTGGCCCTTGCTCTGAAAGGGGTTGTGCAGGGAGTGATCCACTATTCCGGGCCAGATTCGACCGGGCCTCCGGCCGGGACGGCGGCCGTCCCGGGC
>JALUUN010000053.1 GCA_027021325.1 Planctomycetota bacterium | reverse complement strand
ACCAGGAGAGGAAGAAGAGAGCGAAAGGGCGTAAGGCCGACCGTACCGGGCCTCCAGGAAGGGTGTGGCACGGATCACCCACACATCCCCGTCCTCACCTGCCGCGGGCCGGTGGAGAACTCGCCCCTACGCCTTCAGTCCCTTCCTCCCCGCCGGGGACCGCCGGCTGTTCCCCTGGATCCCTGCCCTGGAGAGGAACTGGCGGCGAATCCGGGAAGAGATGGAGGCTCTCGGAGAGGAGGGCTTCCTCCGCTGGCCGACGCGCTCGGGCTATACGGGTACCTGGAAGGTCTTCCCGCTCTACGCCCGGGGGGTCCGCCTGGGGCAGCCGGAGCGCCTCTGTCCGCTGACCGTCGGACTCCTCCGCTCCGTGCCAGGGCTCCAGCACGCGGGCTTCTCACGCCTCCTGCCGGGCACCCACATCGAACCGCACCGAGGCTTCTCGAACGTCGTCCTGCGCTACCACCTGGCCCTGGATGTCCCCGCCGGCTGCGGCTTTCGCATCGGCGGTCGGGAGCGTCATTGGCGGGAGGGAGAATCCTGGGTCTTCGACGACACCTGTCTGCACGAGGCCTGGAACGTCGGTTCACGGCCGCGGACGGTGCTCCTCCTGGACTTCCTCCGGCCCCTGAGCCAGAGTCCGCATCCGGCCCGGCTGCTCCTGAAGCGGCTGCTCTACCAACACCGCATGCGCCGCTCGATCATCGGCCAGGCGCGCCGGATCCTCGCGGAAGCCGGGGGGCTGGAGGACATCGATCCGGACCGGATCACTCCACCCTAGGATCTGCCGAAGGGGCAGCAGGCAAGGGAGTGGAGCGGGCAACGGGACTCGAACCCGCGACATTCAGCTTGGGAAGCTGACACTCTACCAACTGAGTTATGCCCGCCCCGGGCCTTGCATCCGGGACTGCGAAAACCCGGATCCGCAGCGACCGGGTATCGTCGAATCCTCCCCGGAGGTTGTCAATCCTCCCCTCCTTCTCCCGTACCCTCGGGAGGAACTGGAAACCCGGCCCAGGACAAGTCCGTGCCCCGCCGCCTGCTGCTCCCTCTCCTTCTGGCCGCCGCCGCCGGCCCCGCCCACGCCCAGACCAGCGCCCTGCAGGCACAGGTCCACGCAGGCCAGGTCTTCCTCTGGTGGGACCAGGCGACCTCCTCCGAACGCCTGATCTACCGCCATGACGTCCCCATCGACGCGGTGACCCTTCCTGCGGCAAGCCTCGTGGCCCGGGTGCCCGGCACGAGTGCCCTGAACGAAAGGCGAACGGCCTGGGAAGGTTCCGGCGACATCTACTACGTTCTCCCCGGGGGCTCCGCCCTGGGACCCGGCCAGGGCCTCGCGGTCCTGACCAGCGACGAGGCCCGCACGTCCTGGTTCGCCGTGCTCGAGACCGGCGAGGCGCCGTCGCCCGGAGTGAACAGCCTGGCGGCTCCCGTCCAGGAGATCCCCGGTCCCGTGGACCTGGTGGAGCAGGGGACCGCCGTCCTGAGCGATGGGCGGAGCTATCTCATGTACGTGAGCTGGCATCCCACGAACGCCGTCACGCCCTGGGAGATCGGCTTCAACGTCGCCTTCCTGCCGGCACCGGCGGACCGCCCGGGCCTCGGACTGGTCGTCCGCGGCCACGGAGGAGGCGGCAGCTACTTCGACGGCTTCGTGGACCTGCCGCCGGGGATGCCTTCCGACTGGGCGGCCGTGAACATCGACGACCCCTGGGACGTCGGCGAAGACAATCTCACCTACTACCTGGGAGCGCGTGATGACCACCCTGCAGGGGATGCGACACCAGACGACGTCGTTGTCCTCTTCACACGCCGCCGCGTCGAGTACCAGATCACCTGGATCCGGGACCACGCCCAGAACGGCTGGATCGATCCCGCCCGGGTCGTGCAGTGGGGCCGGTCGGTGGGCGGCGCGATGGTGCAGCGCAACGCCCGGCGCATGCCCGGTTTCTTCGCCGCCGGTTTCATCGACCACTCTTCCATTGACTACTCCGACCCCACCCTCACGAGCCGCGAGCGCTTCGACGACCTGTGGGGGCCCGTCTCCATGGGGCTGCCGGCGGACGACGGCCTGGGCACCCCGGCCTACGACTATCTCCGCCTCGCCAGCGACGCCGCTGCCCTGGCGGGGCGCGACGACTACCCGATCCTGTACGCCGAACACGGACGCAACGATGTGGTTGTCGGATGGTCGAGCGTACCCTCGGCCTATGCCGCCCTGGCCGCCGAGCAGCACGCCTTCTGGCTACGCTGGGATGACAGCCTCCACGGCGGCGAGGGCATGCCCCAGGAAGACGAATGGGCGATTCTCCTGGAGACCCTCGAGTACCGCACCGACCGGCCCTTCCTGGCCGGCCGCAACTTCAGTCTCGACGAAGACCCCGGCAACGGCGACCCGGACGACGGTGATCTGGTCGGTTACTGGAACGGCCGCTGGCGGCAGTATCCGCGTTTCCACTCCATCACATCCGATCGGGCAGTCACCGTAGCAGGTCTGCGCAGCCAGGGAATGGAGGCCGACGCCAATGTGGCAAGCGCCACCATTGACCTGACGCCCCGCCGCTGCGTTGGCAACGGCCTGGTCTTCCAGCCGGGCGAGAGCGTCCGTTTCGAGAGCCGCGACCCCGTGTCCTGGCAGCTTCAGGATCTCCAGATCCTGACCGCCGATGCCCGGGGCTTCGTCGAGGCGCGGAACGTGGTCCTCACACGCAGGCCGCGCGTGTTCCTCTGGATCCGCAACTGAGCTTCCAGCCCTGTCGTGGCCCCGGCGCCATGCCCGACCGACGACGCCATCGTTCCGCCGCGCCCCGGGACCGGGAGCTCTTCGGCCCGGACTGGCTGCCGCGGCTGCAGGAGGCCGCCCGCGACCTCGAGTGGCTCCTGGACCGTGGCTACCCGGAGGGGGCGAGCCTCAAGCTCGTCGGCGACCGCTACCGCCTGCGTACCCGCCAGCGCGAGGCCTTGCGCCGCGCGGTCTCGGCCCCGGCCCGCGCCCGGGAACGCCGCCTGCGGGAGGTTCCCGCCGCGGCTCTGGCAGGCCGGACCCTCGACGTGGACGGCTACAACCTTCTGACCACCCTGGAGAGCGCCCTCGGCGGGGGAGTCCTCGTCGCCGGCAATGACGGCTGCCTGCGCGACCTGGCCTCGGTCGGCGGCACCTGGCGGCGGGTCGAGGAAACCCTGCCGGCTCTGGAACTGTGTGGCCGGTGGCTCCGGAAGAGAGGGCTGCGCCGCGTGCGTTGGTGGCTCGACCAGCCGGTCTCGAACAGCGGCATGCTCCGCGGGCTCCTGCAGGGTCTGGCTCGGGAACGGCACTGGCCCTGGAGCGTGCACCTGATCCCGGATCCCGATCCGGAGCTGGCACGCAGCCGGGCGGTGGTCGCGACCGCCGACCGCCAGATCCTCGATGCCTGCGCGCGTTGGACGAATCTCGGCGCCGCCCTGGCCCGGGACTGCGTCGCCGGCGCCTGGATCGTGGACCTCGGAACTCCATGAGCTTCAGGAGCCTGCCAGGAACGGTCGGGCACGATGACGCAGCCAGAGGGTCTGGGCGATGCCGCCGGCGGTGAAGGCGCAGAGGGCCCAGGAGATCCCGCGCACCGAGCCGACCCAGACGCCCAGGCCCAGGCCGAGGCTCGCGACAACCAGGTAGAGGACCACGGCCTCGGTCACGCCACGGGTCCGCCGCCGGTGGACGAGAACCCCCTGGTACCAGCTCTGCAGGCACTGGTAGCCCGGCATCAGAACCGCCAGGAGCATGGCGGACTCGGCCACTTCCGCGACCTCGGCCTCCAGGCCGAAAACGCCGCGGAACCAGAGCGGGGCGAGCGGGGTCACCGCCAGGAGCAGGAGCAGTCCGGTGGTGCCGGCAGCCAGGAGCCTGGTGAAGGAGCGCAGGGCACCGGCGGCCCCGGGCCGGTCCAGACGCGAGACCACGACCTCGTTCCAGGCGAAGCCCAGGCTGCGGGTGAGGAAGACCATGCCGTGCACCGGCTGCCAGGCGGCGAGACTCAGGATTTCCTCGGGCATGCGGCCCATGGCCCCCGCTCCCAGAGGCTGGAGGAGGAGCGTGAGCAGCGGCGTCATGGCCAGGGGGGCGTAGAAGCGCAGGAAGCCGCGGCCGTCCAGGGGCGGATGGGAGGGATCGGGGCGCGCCCGGCGCAGAGGGCCGCGCAGGATCGGTGCCGCGGCCCAGCTCACGAAGAGGGCCTCGGCCGTGACGCCGGCGGCGATGGCGCAGGAACCGGTGACGATGCCCGAAAGACCCAGCCCCCAGGCGCCGAGGGCCATGACCGCGGCCACC
>JALUUN010000052.1 GCA_027021325.1 Planctomycetota bacterium | reverse complement strand
CAGTCTAGCATGCTGGGTGTCGCCTCCGGCTCCTGGCCCCTCGGCCTGAATCCTGGTTCAGTCTCCGCCACCGGGAAGCCGCAGGAGCTCCTCCGCCGTCCAGGGCTGCATCCGCCCGCGTTCCTGCTCGCGGATGCGGGTGACCGTCTCCGGCACGATCAGGGGCGCGCCCTGGCCCCAGCGCGAGCGGACGTAGCTCAGGATCTCGGCGACCTGCCGATCGTCCAGGAGTTCCAGGGAGGCCATCTCCAGGTCCCACTCCCGGCCCGCGACCTCGACGGGACCGCGCAGGCCATGGAGGACGATGCGAACCAGCCGCTCCTCGGGTCCCCAGACCCACTCGGAGTCCTCGAAGGGCGGCGCCTGCCCTTCCTGGCCCTCCCCCTGGAAGCCGTGGCAGGAGGCGCAGGTGATCTCGAACAGGGCCTGGCCGGCGGCGATGCGCCGGCGCTCCTCGGGTGTGGGTTCCGGCCGACGTTCCTCGGGGAGGAGACGGCCGGGCCAGTCGAGGAGAGCGTCCAGGAGGGCCGCCCGCGGCGGATCGCCGAGGGCCGAGCCCAGCTCCTCGATGCCGGCGAGATCCACCTCCCGATCCAGGCGGAAGCGGCGGTAGCGCGGCGGCAGACCTCCCTCGCGGTCCAGGGGACGAGTGGCGAGGAGACCGTCCAGGGCGGCCCGGCGCCAGGCGGGCCGGCGCCCGGCGTCCAGGAGGGCCTCGACCAGGCGGCGCAGCCGAACGGGATCCTCCTCGCGGGCGACACACTCGGCGAGGGCCTTCACGACCCCGGCGGCCGCGCCCCGGGGATCGGCGAAGACCTCCGGATCCAGGCTGAGGAGGAGGTCGAGTTCCTCGCCGGGCAGGGCCGTGAGGGCCGCGTCGCGGAGGACCGCGTCGTCCGAGGCGGCGGCGCTCTGCAGGAGCTGCCGGAGGAGGTCGCGCCGCCCCTCGAAGCGAAGAGGCCCGAGAGCCAGGGCGAGATGCCGGCGCACGCGGGCGGAGGGGTGTCCGACCAGGGAGCGGAGGCGAGCCGTCATCGCCGGAAGGGCTGCGGTCCCGGGCGGGCGCTCGGCGAGGATGCGCAGGGCCTGGACCACGGGCTCGCGCTCCTCGGGCCGGACGCCGCCGGGAGCCAGGAACGGCACCAGATCCTCCAGGCCGAGGAGCCCGAGGCCCTCCAGGGTCCAGAGGGCGTGCACCCGCGTGACCGCAGGAGTGCCGGTGTCCTCCAGGAGCCGGCGCAGGGCCGGTTCCGCGGCCACCAGGCGGCGGTCCACGAGAATGCGCTGGGCGGTGTCGCGAAGCCAGCCGTTGGGGGAGCGGAGTGCCGCCGCGAGCTCCTGCGCCGGGGCCTGCTCCAGGGCCGGCCGGCGGCGCGGCGGCGGCGCGGCGTCCTCAGGGACGACGCGCCAGATGCGCCCCAGGCCGACCGGCTGGTCGAGGCCGCGTTCCTCGACCTGCCGGCGCAGCCAGGTGGTCATGTAGATGCGGTGCTGGAGGATGCCGCGGTAGAAGTCCACCACGTAGAGCGCTCCGTCCGGGCCGTCCACGAGGTTCACCGGCCGGAAGCGTTCGTCGGTGGAGGCGAGGAACTCCCGCCCTTCCTCGAAGGGCCGGGCCTCCAGCCGCCCGTCCGGCGTCTCCGCCAGACGCAGGGCCTTGACCAGGTTGCCGGCGGGCTCGCAGACGAAGGCATGGCCGCGGTAGTCGCGGAGCAGGTCGCCGCGGTAGATCAGGGGCCCACAGGCGGCCGTGACCCGTGCCAGCGTGCCGTCAGCGCGCAGGGTGCCCTGGCGGTAGCCGCGGTTGACGCCGGGCGTCGGGCGCACGGGCCAGACCCGCTGGTCGCGGGCCACGGACACGTTCACGCCGTTCACCCGGCGCAGGTGGGGATTGCCCAGGGCCAGGCGGGCGGGGATCAGATCGCCGCGAAGAAGATCGCTGTTGTGGTTGTGGAAGAGGCGCCCCCAGTCGTCCTGGGTGAGACCCCACTGGCCCTCGGCCGGCTGCCGGCGGAGGATCCAGCCGCCCTCGGCGTCCTGGCGGTAGGCGGCACCGTGCTTCGCCAGGTGGATCCAGTTGTCGAGTCCGCGCAGGAGGCCGTTCGGCGCGTGCTCGGGGTTGTGCAGCCCGGGGAAGCCGCTGGCCACGACCTCGCGCCGGTCGGCCTCGCCGTCGCCGTCGGTGTCCCGGCAGAGATAGAGGTCGGGGGGCTCCAGGACCAGGATGCCGCCGCGGGCGAAGCCGACCGCCCGGGGCAGGACCAGGTCCTCGAGGAACCGGGTGGCGCGGTCCATGCGGCCGTCGCCGTCGAGATCCTCCAGGACGGAGATCCGGCAGACCTCGTCGAGCTCGTCGTTTCCGTCGGCGTCGGGCATGAAGCCGATCATCTCCACGACCCAGAGGCGGCCGTCGCCGTCGAAGACGGCCTGGACCGGATCCTCGATCAGGGGCTCGCTGGCCACCAGTTCCACGCGGTAGCCGGGCTGAACGCGGAAGCTCGCCACGGCCTCCTCGGGCTCGAGGACCGGAGCCGGGGGGAGCCGCCAGGCCTCGGGCAGCGGCATCTGCTCCTCTCCCGGCTGGTCTCCGTTCTGGGCCGGGAGGGCCGGGGCCAGGAGGAGGAGAAGAAGGCAGGGAAGGAGGGCGCGGGACCGCGCTCCGGGTCGACGGCGGGGCATGACCGGGCCATCCTAGGGAACCGTGTCCGGCCGCCTTGTCCTCTCCCTGCTCGCCGTGCTCCTCGGCCCGGCCTGCACTGCGCCCCCGGCCGCGCCGATGCGCGCCCGCCTCGGCGCCGAGGCCGAGGGGCTGGAGGCCCTGGCCCGTGCCTTCGAGAGGGCCAACCCGGGCTACACCCTCGCCTGGTGGCCGCCAGGCTCGGGGCATGTGCCGGCTGAGGATCGTGACCGGGTGCTCTTCGTGCAGGGCGCGGCCGGCGAGATCCGCTTCGGCATGGCCTCGAGTGCCGTTCCGGATCCCCGGGCCGTGGCCCCCGGCGACCTGGTTCTCCTGCCCGCCGGGACCGCCCTCCGGGTCGGCGGCGGGCCGGGCCTCCTCGCCTTCGGCCTGCCGCAGGCCCTGCCGCCCGGTCTCCCGCCGGTGATCCGTCCCGACCACGACCCGCGCATCACGGACACGCCAGGAGGCTGCGCCGAGGACGATGAGGCCTACCGGCGCCTGCTCCTGACCTGGAGGCCGGAACGCGGCCCTTACGTCTTCCACGGTCTGAACGCCCACCGCGTCCGGATCCAGGACTCCTTCAGCCACTACCACCCGTCGGCGGGCGGTTTCGACGAGTTCTATCTGGTCCAGGCCGCCGCCGCGGGCTCGCGCCTGATCACCTCCGTGCGCGTGCCCGAGATCGAGAGGGAAGTGCTGCCCGAGGACCCCGCCTCCCTGCTCCAGGTCCAGCCCGTGGCCGCCGGCGAACTCTACTACCTGCCGCGGGGGACCCTGCATCGCGGCCTCGGCGACCTCGTCGTCCAGGTCATCGCCGTTCCCGGCTTCCGGCCCGGTGCCGAGATCGGCCTCGACCACCACCTGCGCCGGATCTCCGAGGCCCTGGCCGCCCGCGGCCGGCCGCCTCTTCCCTACCACGAGGCGGCTTCCCTGGCGGAGGTGGTGAAGTGAACGCGCTTCGTGCCGCCCTCGCTGCCGTGGCCCTGGCCGCCGCCTGTCAGGACCCGGTGCCGCCGGTGGCCGTGGCGCCGGCCGAGGCTCCGCGCCCCCTCCTCCTGGATCCCGCTTCCCTGCGTCTCGAACCCGAACCCTTCCACCGGCCCGCCGGCTTCGAGGGAGAGCCTCCCCGGGTCGAGGTGCGCTTCGACGAGACGAGCGGCGAGCTGCGGATCGGTGTCGAAGGAGAGCCGGTCACCGTCTTCCACACCCGCGGCCGGCCCCATCCCTACGGGTACCCGCTGCTCGGCCCCGGCGGCGTGCCCCTGACCCGGGGTTACCCCGTGGACCCCCGGGCGGACGAGGCCCGCGACCACCCGCACCACCTCTCCCTCTGGTTCGCCCACGGCTCGGTCGGCGGCGAGGACTTCTGGCATCCCGCCGCCGATCCGCCGGCGCGCATCGAACTCCTGGGCGCGCCCCGCACCTTTTCCGGCCGCGGTCTCGGCGGCTTCGAGGCGCGCCACCGCTGGGTCGCTTCGGGCGGCCGGGTCCTGGCCGAGGACGAATTCCTGTTCCTCCTCTTCCCGGGCGCCGACGGCTCCCGCCTGCTCTCCTTCCGCTGGCGGATCCGGCCCGCGGGGGCGCCGCTTCGCTTCGGCGACACCAAGGAGGGAACCTTCGCCCTGCGCCTG
>JALUUN010000051.1 GCA_027021325.1 Planctomycetota bacterium | reverse complement strand
GTGCGCCGCGTCCACCTCTACCAGACGCACTCCGTAATGCCCGGCGGCATCATCCCGGACGCCCAGGAAGGAGTTCCGTCCATCGGCTTCGGTGCCATGGAGACGGATCCTCCCTCCGGCAACCCGGCGGAGGAATACCTCGAGCTGGTGAATCCCGGGACCGAGGCGGTGGACCTGAGCGGCTGGAGCCTGGGAGGGAGCGTCGTCTTCGACTTTCCGGCGGGGAGCGTGATCCCGGCCGGCGGTTCGGCCTACCTCTCGCCGGATCTCCGCGCCTTCCGGGCGCGGGCGACCGGGCCCTCGGGGGGACAGAGCCTCCTGGTTCTCGGCCCCTACGCCGGCGATCTGGCGGCCGGCGTCCTCCTGGAGCTCCGGGATGCCGACGGGAACCTCGTGAACACGAACAACGGGCCGGTCCTGACGGTCCGGGATCTCCGGGCCGGCGCGACCGCCACGGCCCGGGTCTGCGGCTCCACGCCGGGAGCCGACCAGGTCGTGGCCCTGAGCCTGACCGGAGCGGGGCCGACCCCGACGCCCTTCGGCAGCGTCTCCCTGAGCCCGCCCATCGAGCTCCTGGGCCGCCGGGCCGCCGACGCCGCCGGCGTGACGGAGATCGAGGCCCATGTGCCGGCTTTCGCCGCCGGGCGGCCGGTGTGGCTCCAGGCCCTGGACCTGGGCAGCGGGGCCCTGACCCCGCCCCTGGCCCTTGTCGTCGCCCCCTGAGCCCCGCCGGACAGGGGCGTGCGATCTCGCACGGCCGGGCCTCGGCAGGGCCTCCCCCGCCGCGTCCGGGCGCCGGGGCGGGGCGGAATGGGGTTTGCAGTCCGATGGAAGGACGGCTCCCTGCCCGGGCGTCCGCCCCCGGGCGGCGTCCCCCTCTCGCCCCCTTAGACTGTTCCCATGCGGAAGTCCATCCGACCGCGCCGCCTCCTGCCCGGCCTGTGCCTGGTTCCGGCCCTCCTGCTCCCCGCCTGCAGCGGGGGAGGCGGGGCCGTGGGGGGGCAGGCCGAGGCCGTCGGGAACTTCTACCTGGAGAAGACCAACCTCGCCGACGGGGTCACCTGGGAGCTGAACCGGCCCATCACCCTGGAGTTCAACCACCCGGTGGATCCGGCTTCGGTGAGCTTCAGCTCGGTCCAGATCGTTCCGGTCAGTCCCGAGGTCCAGGGACAGCCGGTGACAGGGACCTTCAGCTTCGAGGCCGGCTCGGACAACAGGACCCTGGTCTTCCGTCCGACCTGCCCGACGAATGCCGAGAGCTCGGACGGCGCCTTCGTCCCCGGCGGCTACGAGTACCGCCTGCGTCTGCCCACGGCGGGCAGCGGCGGGGCGTCGGTGCTCCGGGACACCGCCGGGCGTCTCCTCAGCCGTGGCACATCGATTACCTTCCGGACGCCGGACCCGCCGGCGGAACAACTGTTTCTGGACACCAGTCCTACGCCGCCCTCGATCACGAGTGTGGACTGGCCGGAGGGCTTGAACTTCTTTACGGATCCCGACCCCATCATCGAGATCCAGTTCGACCAGGCGATCGACGCCAGCGATCTGAACATCAGCGCTGAGCGGCTCTACGTCCTCTATGCCGATGCCGAGATCGGCCAGAGCGGCGAGAACGACTTCCCGGACAGCAACCGCGTTCCGGGAACCCTGGAACTTGCCGCCAACTGCACCGAGACAGGAGCCACGATCTGGTTCCAGATCAGCGGGCTGTTGCCGCCCAACCGCAGACTGCGCCTGGTGATGGAGAACACCTTCGCCGACATCGCCGGGCAGACCAACGTCTCCCAGGTCGTCTGGCCCGAGGACCACGAAACGCCGTCCCTCGCGGAGGTCTATGCCGGCACCGGCTGGGACGACAGCGAGGACACCATTGACGAGTTCTCGGACCACTTCGACGACACTTCCTGGATCGACGCCGACGCCGGACTCCTGGCGCCGCCGGCCGACGTCGTGGACGGCACCGTCCAGGCCTCCTTCGACTTCCCCGGCGCCGCCGTCTCCGAGGACGCCGACTTCTTCTGGAGCGACTCCTACGGCGAGATCTCGACCGATGGCCAGGTCACCTTCATTGACAGCAACGGGCGCTCCTTCCTGGTCATCAACGGCGTCCTGAACTGCGATGACTTCACCATCGCCGAAGGCGCCACCCTCCGCGGGCGGGGCACGAACCCGCTGATCATCTACGCCAGCGGCGACATGCTCATCGACGGGCACATCGACGTCAGTGGCAACGACAGCCACTGGCCGACCTCCTTGAACTCACCCCAGTTCCCCGAGGGCGGGGGCAACGGTGAGTGCGGCGGCGGAAAGGGTGGTGACTCCTCCCAGGTCACGGACCGCGAGACCCTGCGCGGGCAGAACGGCGACGGCCCCTTCGGGCTCACCGGCGGCGGTGGCCAGGGAGGTGAGGGGAGTTTCCAGCAGAACAACAGTGACGGTTCCGGCGACGCCGAGGCCCTGCGCAAGATCGCTGGTGGAGCCGGCGGCGGCGGCTTCGCCCGGACGCCCAACGTGTGCCTGTGGTGGGAGGAATGGCAACCCCACGAGATCCTCCCGGCCGACGACCGGGACATGGAGCCCGATCACAACGGGGACTACCACACCGCCATGCAGTGGAACCGCGCGGACTTCTACGACCAGCATCCCTGGTGGCCGCGTGGCGCGGAGGACGGCATGCGCGGGAGCAGCTACGAGATCGGCAACAGCCCGAACGGGACGCTGCCCCATGGCTGCTACGGCATGGAAGACATGCAGCGCGACCTGGACGTTCCCGAGGACCACGACCAGCTGGGCGCTACCTACCTCGATCCGCAGTGGACCTCCGGCGACACGCCGCCCTTCGACTTCGGCAACCCGGTCTTCGGGCCGGATCCGGGCAAGGGCGGTCCCTCGGTCTTCTCCGACGACGGCAACCTCCTGAACGACTTCTGGGGCCGGCGTCTCAACTCCGACGGCACGGTCTCCGTGGGCGAACTCCTCACGCCCTGGGCCGGAAGCGGCGGTGGTGGTTCCGGCGACAGTCAGGATGTCGAGCGCCCGAGCGACGGCCAGGGCGGCCTGGTGCCGATCACCGACGTCTGGCCGGTGCGTCCCTTCTGGGGCAACGGCTGGTACCGCAAGGGTGCTCCGGGTGGCGGCGGCGGCGGACAGCTCCTGCTCATGGCCGTGGGCGAGATCGAGATCGGGCCGGAAGGCCTGATCGAGGCCAACGGCGGGATCGGACAGGGCGGGGAGTCGGTGATCTTCACCTACTACCAGATCTCCGGCGGCGGCGGCGGTTCCGGCGGCCACATCGTGATCCACACCGCGACGCGTCTCAACCTGAGCCGGATCGACCCGAACGACGGAGTGCCGATCAACAACGCCAACCAGTTCTTCAACACCCTGGTCAATGACAACTTCGAGGAGAAGTGGGTCGTCCAGGCCCGCGGCGGCCGCCGTGGCTGGTGCTGCAGCCGGCTGGATCTCGATAACGGCAACGTCGTCGAGTCGGACGGCAACAACACGTTCATGCTGGGCCGGGGAGGTGCCGGCGCCAACGGTGTCATCCAGGTGCATGTCCCGAACCCGCTGACGGACATCCGCTTCCACTCGAACGTCTCGAACGGCTTCTGGGACTACGCGACAAACGGCACCGGGACGGTCGTGGACACCGACAAGCTGGAGCAGGTCTTGAGCCTGTACATGGTGCCTCAGCCCTACGTGCTGATCCCCTTCTACAGTTCCACGTCGCAGATCCAGTCCAAGTGGATCGACACCGGCCTGGCCTTCCTGCGCCGGCACCCGGACGGAGTCCCGCCCTTCACGACCCCGGACTGGTCGAACGATGTCCTCAAGTTCGAGGGCATCAACACCACGAGCGGCGCCAACCAGGGGCTGGTCCTGACCAGCGGCGGCAAGGTCACTCCTCTGAGCCTGGTCGTGACCGGCGATGTGGACGATGTCACCTTTGCAAGCTTCAGCTTGACCATTCCAAACGCCTCCACGGTCTTCACCGAAGTCGACGGGACGATCCATTTCCTGCGGCATCCGCGGGCGCTCATCGGCTACGAGGTCCTGCCGAACACCTCCGGCAGCTCGGCCTTCGAGATCGTGGACGCGAGCTGGGACCGGGACACCGACCGGATGCTCCTGAACACCCGGACCAGCGACGGCTCCATGACCTTCAGCGTCGATCCCCCCAACCCCTGGGGGATCCGGAAGAAGTTCTTCCGCATCGACACCAGCGGCTTGAAGGACTCCCTTCCTTCCGGCACCGCCGTGCGCTTCGAGTTCCAGGGCGCCGACGACCCCGAGGACACGGCCAGCATCGTGCCCGGCGTCCTGGAGTGGACCGCGGACCTCTCCGAACTCCAGGGCAAGCGCTTCATCCGCTACCGGGTGACCTTCGATATCGACGCCAATGGGACCGGCGTCACCCCGACCAGCCCGCGCCCGGTGCTCGACTACTTCAAGCTGCCCTTCGTCTGGT
Source organism: Planctomycetota bacterium (assembly GCA_027021325.1). Taxonomy (GTDB): domain Bacteria; phylum Planctomycetota; class UBA1135; order UBA1135; family UBA1135; genus JALUUN01. The sequence continues at coordinate 13,957 of JALUUN010000051.1, read as the reverse complement.
AGGACGAAGGGGCGACCCGACGTGCCCCGGCCGGCCCCGCGAGAGCAAGCTCCGGCGGGGCCGCTTCGCCGCCTGGCTGCGGCTCTCGCTGTCCTGGGCCTCCTCGCGGGCGGCGCGGCCTGCGGCAGCGGGAGCGGCAGAGGAGCCGGTGCCGCCGCCGCGGGCCTCTTCCAGGCCCTCGGCGCCTCCATCGGGCCCGGCCAGACGGTCGCCCTGAACCAGGAGATCCGGATCGAGTTCAGCCACGCCGTGGACCCGGCCTCGGTGAGTTTCTCCTCGGTCCAGTTCCAGCCGGTCTCCCCGGAGGCCCAGGGGCAGCCGGTGACCGGGGAGTTTCTTCTCGAAGAAGGATCCGGGGACAGGATCCTGGTCTTCCGGCCGACCTGCCCGACGACCGAGGATGCCGACGACGGCGGCTTCCTCCCGGGGGGGCTGGAGTACCGGCTGAATCTCCCGACCGCGACCTCCGGGGGCGGTGCGGTCCTGCGCGACCGGGCCGGACGCCTCCTGTCCCGGGGCCTGAGCCTGCCCTTCCGCACGCCGGATCCGCCGGCCGAGCCCCTGTTCCTGGACCCGGTGGCCGGTCCGCCCCGGCTGCTGGCCGTGGACTGGCCGTCGGGTCTGAACCTCTTCTCCGATCCGGACCCGGTGGTGCGCCTGGACTTCGACCAGCCCCTGGGCCTGACCGCGGAAAACCTTTCTCCGGAGCGCTTCCAGATCCTGTATGCCGCCGCGCCCCTGGGGGAAGACGGCGACGACGCCTTCGACCTCTCCCGGCAGGTGCCCCTTGCGGTCGTCCTCCAGGAGAACTGCGGCGAGGGCGGCGCCCGTGTGGAACTCTGGATCGCCGGCCTGCTGCCGCCGCAACGCCGCCTGCGGCTTCGGGTCGCTTCCGGTCTCGAGGACCTCATCGGCGAGGCCACGGTCAGCGACCAGCAGGGCCCGGAGGATCTGGAGACGCCCTCCCTGGCCGAGCTCTGGAGTGGCACCGGTTGGACCGAGGAGCAGGTGGCCGTGGACCAGATCGCCGACCAGTTCGGAGTCGGGACCTGGGTGGACTTCTCCGAGCCCCTTCCCCTGCCGCCGGCCGAGCTGGGAGAAGACTGGCTGGGCGCCGCCTTCGACTGGCCGGGGGGCTTCATTGCCGAAGATGCCGACTTCCGCTGGGCCGGAGGACTCCTGGAGATCTCGACGGAGGGACTCCAGGCGGTCACGGACTCGGACAACCGGACCACGGTCCTTCAGGACGGGGTCTGGCGGGTCCAGGACTTCGTGATCGAGGCCGGCTCCACGGTCCGTGTCGGCAGCGGTGCCAATCCCCTGATCCTCTACGCTGCCGGGGAGGTGCGCATCGACGGGAGCCTGGAGGCGAGCGGCGCCGATGCAGAATGGCCGTCCTCGATCGCGACGCCCTGTTTTCCGGAGGCGGGGGGCATCGGCGTGGCTGGAGGCGGAAACGGAGGCGTGGCCTCCTGGAACGCCACGGGCCCGACTCTGCGCGGGGGCAGCGGCCAGGGCCCCTTCGGAACGGGCGCCGGAGGCGGCCAGGGGGGGGAGGGCGGCTTCCAGGTCTTCACCTCCGACGTCGGCAGCGTCGGCCTCCTGCGCCGGATCTCCGGCGGCGGCGGCGGCGGCGGCTTCGCCCGGACGCCGAACGTGGCGATCCGGTGGTCCGAGTGGACTCCGGAGGAGATCCCCGGTCTCTTCGATGAGACCCTGTGCCCGGACCACCAGGAGGACCGGCACACCGCCCTCGGCTGGAACCCTCTCGACTTCTACGACCAGCATCCCTGGTGGCCGCGCGGGGCCGAGGACGGGCTCCGAGGATCTTCCTTCGAGAACGACCTGGAGCCGGGTTTCGATCCCCACGGAACCTACGGCATGGAGGACGAGACCATCGACTACGCGGTCCCGGCGGGGCACGATTCCCTCGACAACCTGGATCCTCCCTGGACGGAAGGGGAGGAGCCTCCCTTCGAGTTCGGGGATCCGGTGGCCGGCCCCGATCCCGGCTTCGCGGGAGAATCGGTCTTTCCTGACGACGGCGACCCTCTGGACGACTTCTGGGGCGTCCGCGTGGACGCCCAGGGCATCGCCCGGCAGGGCGAGCTCCTGACCCCCTGGGCCGGCTCCGGCGGCGGCGCCGGCGGAGACAGCTTCGACATCCCCGGCGTGGCCGGGAGCCTGGCCACCCAGTTCCCGCCGGCGACCTTCCCGTGCGTGAACTTCGACTACTACAAGGGCGGCGGCGGTGGTGGAGGCGGTGGCCAGCTCCTGGTCTTCGCCGTCGGCCCGATCCGCCTGGGGCCCGGGGCGCGGATCGTGGCCCGGGGCGGGGCCGGCGTCGGCGGCCAGGGCGCCACCGGCTTCAACCGCCAGATCTCGGGCTCGGGCGGCGGCAGCGGCGGACACATCGTCCTGCACTCGGCCAGCGCGCTCGATCTGAGCGGTGTGGACCTCGCTCCCGGCCAGACCCTCGACAGCGCCCAGGACGTCTTCCTGCTCCTCCAGGCCGACGGCTTCACCCGCGACTGGCTGGTCCAGGCGCGGGGAGGCCGCCGCGGCCACTGCGCTTCCTCCCTGGATCCGGATGAGAGCTGCGGAGCCCTTTTCGACGGCAACAGCACCTTCCAGCTCGGCCGAGGCGGCGCCGGCGCCAACGGAGTGATCCAGATCCACGTGCCCGACCCGGCCACGGACCTGCTCTGGCACCCCTCCCTGGCTGCCGGCTTCGCCGACTTCCTGCGCAATGGCCAGGAGGAGGGCGCGGTGGATCCGGACCGTGCCGAGCAGCTCCTGGGGCTCGTCGCCGCGCCGCAGCCCTACCTGCTGGTTCCCTTCTTCTCCAGCCGTTCCGTGGCGCGGAGCGCCTGGATCGACACCGGCCTGGCCTTCCTGCGCCGCAGTGAAGGGGCCGCGGCCCCCTCCACGCCGGACTGGCAGCCGGAGGGGACGGCCTTTGCGGGCACCGAGACCGCAGGGGAAGAGGCCGGCCGCGTCCTCACCGACGCGGAGAGTGTGCCGGACAGCGGCCTCATCCTGGCTGGAACGGCGGAGGCCGTGGAGCTGGAGGAGTTCCAGCTCGCCCTGGTCCCGGCCACGGCCTGGCTGCCGGCCGCGGCAGGTCGGGCCGCCTGGCTGCGCGTGCCGGATCTGTGGCTCGGCGTCGAGCTGCGCAACCCCGGGACCGGAGCCTCCACCGCCGTGACCGCAGCCCGCTTCCTCGCCGCGGAGGACCGCCTGGAGTTGAGCCTCGATCCCCTGGGGCCGCCGTCCAGCGCCCTCCTTCCCGCCGGCAGCTCCTGGGAGCTCCGGGCACGATGGTTCGAGGTCGAGACGGAGGGCCAGCGCCACGTTCTGCCCGACCGGAGCGCCCTCTGGATCGAGTTCCAGGGTGCCGAGGATCCCGACGATCCCGCCACCATCCTGCCCGGTCCCGGCCAGTGGACGGCGGACCTCTCGACCCTCCGCGGCCGCCGCTTCCTGCGCTTCCAGGTGACCTTCGATCTGGATGCCGATGGGAGCGGTGATCTCCTCTCGGCGCCACGGCCGCGGTTGCGCCTGCTCAAAATCCCCTTCGGCTGGTAGGCGCTGGCAGGATGGAGGGCATGGAGGAGGCTGTCCGGGAACTCGCGCGCCGTCTCGCCGGCGCATCCTCGGTGTCGGTCCTGACGGGGGCGGGGGTGTCCGCGGCCTCGGGCATCGCCACCTTCCGCGGCGAGGACGGTACCTGGAGCCGCTTTCGTCCCGAGGACCTGGCGACGCCGGAGGCCTTTGCCCGCGATCCCTCCTTCGTCTGGGGCTGGTACGAGGACCGCCGCCGGCAGGTGGCGGCGGCGCGCCCGAACGCCGCCCACGAGGTCCTTGCACGCTGGAGCCGTCGCTTTCCGCATTTCCGGCTCCTGACCCAGAACGTGGACGAACTCCATGAGCGGGCCGGGACCGGGGGTGTCGTCCGGCTGCATGGATCGCTCTGGGAGTTGCAGTGCTGGGAGGCGTGCCCGCAGAGCCCTCTCCGCTGGCGCGACGAAACCGTGCCCCTTACCGAACTCCCGCCGTCCTGTCCCTGGTGCCGCGGCCTGGTCCGGCCGGGCGTGGTCTGGTTCGGGGAGGCCCTGCCGGAGGAGGCGCTGCTGGCCGCCGCGGAAGCCGTGCAGACCGAGGTCTTCCTGGCCATCGGAACCTCGGGAGTGGTGCAGCCCGCCGCCGGCCTCCTGGCCGAGGCCCGGGCCCGCGGCGCCTGGACCGCCGAGATCAACCCGGAGCCGGGAGCGCTGGCGGCCGCCGCCGATCTGAGTGTGCCCGCGGCCGCCGAAGATGCACTACCGGAGGTCGAGGCCCGGCTGGCCGCAGAAGGCGCCGGCGGCTGCTAGACTCCCCGGCCATGGTGAACGAGCTGTTCCTCTTCCTGCATGTCTTCTCGGCCATCATCCTGGTCGGCGCCATGCACTTCGCGGTCACCAGCCTCGGCCCCCTGGCGCGCCGCGGCGGGGAGGAGGAGCGCAAGGTGGTCTCGGCGGCCCTCGACCGCTTCCGCAAGCTGGCGATCGTGGCCGCGCTTCTGCTCTTCGCCACCGGCGGCCACCTGGCGGCCAATACCGGACACCTGACCGCCGAGGGCAGCACGACGGCCACCCTGGCGCTGCTCAAGGTGGGCCTCGCCCTCGCTCTCCTGGCGGTGGGGGTTCTCGCCTTCACCCCCGGGAACACCGCCGAGGGCGGCCGCGGCAGCCAGCGGCTCCTGCGTCTGGGCCTGGTTCTGGCCCTCCTGGTCGTCGGTCTGGGCACCTATCTGACCACCCACCGTCCGTCCTGACGGATCCGCCGCCCCGCGGCCGGGCCCGGGCTGGAGGAATGCCCCGCTCCAGCCCTGCTCCCGGTGCCGGTCTTGACGGCGCGTTCGGTCTCCCACACATGCCTGCCCCTGGACCGGCCGCTCCGGGGGCGGTCGTGGACGCGATCTCGACGTGCGTCCAGCAGAGCCCTACATGTTGCGCCGGTACTGGCCGCCGATGTCGTAGAGAGTGCGGCTGATCTGGCCGAGGGTGCAGACCTTCACGGCCTCCATGAGTTCTTCGAAGATGTTGCGCCCCTCGAGGCAGGCCCGGCGCAGGCGCGCCAGGGCGGCGTCGCTCTCGGCCCGGTGGCGGGTCTGGAACTCCTGGACCTGGACCACCTGCGCCTCCTTTTCTTCGGTGGAGGAGCGGACCAGCTCGCCGACCTGGTCGCTGACGTGTCCCTCGGCCCTGGGGTTGAGGAAGGTGTTCACGCCGATGATGGGCAGCTCCCCGGAGTGCTTCAGGGTCTCGTAGTGGAGACTCTCTTCCTGGATCTTGCTGCGCTGGTACATGGTCTCCATGGCGCCGAGGACCCCGCCGCGGGCGGTCAGACGGTCGAACTCGGCCAGAACCGCCTCCTCGACCAGATCGGTGAGCTCCTCGATGATGAAGGAGCCCTGCAGAGGGTTCTCGTTCCTGGCCAGCCCCAGCTCGCGATTGATGATGAGCTGGATGGCGAGGGCGCGGCGTACCGACTCCTCGGTCGGCGTCGTGATCGCCTCGTCGTAGGCATTGGTGTGCAGGCTGTTGCAGTTGTCGTAGATGGCGTACAGGGCCTGCAGGGTGGTGCGGATATCGTTGAAGTCCACCTCCTGGGCGTGGAGGCTGCGGCCGCTGGTCTGGATGTGATACTTCAGCTTCTGGCTGCGCTCGCCGGCGCCGTAGAGCTCGCGCATCGCCACGGCCCAGATGCGGCGTGCCACACGGCCGATGACCGAGTACTCAGCGTCCACGCCGTTGGAGAAGAAGAAGGACAGGCTGGGGGCATAGTCGTCGACCTGCATGCCCCGCGCTCGGTAATACTCGACGTAGGTGAAACCGTTGGCCAGGGTGAAGGCCAGCTGGGTGATGGGGTTGGCCCCGGCCTCGGCGATGTGATAGCCGCTGATGGAGACGCTGTAGAAGTTGCGGACCCGGTTGCGGATGAAGTACTCCTGGACGTCGCCCATCATCTTCAGGGCGAAGTCGGTGCTGAAGATGCAGGTGTTCTGCGCCTGATCCTCCTTGAGGATGTCCGCCTGCACCGTCCCGCGGACCGTGGAGAGTACCTGCGCCTTGATCTCGGCGTACTCCTCGGGGGGCAGCAGGCGGTCGCCGCTGACGCCCAGGAGGCCGAGGCCGCTTCCATCGTGCCCTTCGGGTAGTTCGCCACGGTAGGCCGGCGGTCGGCCGCCGGTCCGTTCCTGGATCCGCCGCTGCGCCTCCTCCCACCGGCCGGTCTCGCGGAGACGCCGCTCCACCGCCTGGTCGATGGCCGTGTTCAGGAACATGGCCAGGATCATGGGCGCCGGACCGTTGATGGTCATGGAGACCGAGGTGTCCGGTGCGCACAGGTCGAAGCCGCTGTACAGGCGCTTGGCATCGTCCAGGGTGCAGACGCTGACACCGGAATTGCCGATCTTGCCATAGATATCAGGCCGGCGGGCGGGGTCCTCGCCGTACAGGGTCACCGAGTCGAAGGCCGTGGACAGGCGCGCGGCCGGCTGCCCGAGGCTCAGGTAGTGGAAGCGCCGGTTGGTGCGCTCGGCCGTGCCCTCGCCGGCAAACATCCGCGTCGGATCCTCACCGGTACGCTTGAAGGGATAGACGCCGGCGGTGAAGGGGAAGCGGCCGGGGACGTTTTCGGTACCGAGCCAGCGGATGCGCTCGCCCCAGTCCCGGGTGCGCGGCCAGGCGACCTTCGGCACCTGCAGACCGCTGAGGGTGGTGTGATGGTTGCGGACCCGGATCTCGCGCCCGCGCACCTCGTACACGAACTCTTCGCCGGCATAGCGCTCGCGGAGGGCGTCGAAGCCTTCCAGCTGCTCCCGGAATTCCGGGTCGAGGTCCGCCAGGACCTCGTGGTAGCGCTGGCGGAGCATGCGTACGACCGGATCGGCGCTCGGGTCGGTCAGGGCCTCGGGGGTGTAGTCCTCGCCGACCCCGGGCACCTCGTCGCCGAACTCGCGCAGGGAGCGGGCCAGTCCGTCGGCCCGTGCGGCGAGCTCCGCCTGCTCTTCGACCCGCCGGCGCCAGCCGCGGCAGGTCTCGGCGATCTCGCTGAGATAGCGCACCCGTTCCGGCGGCACGACCGTCGGCACCTCGGTGACGCGCTCCGGGAACTCGCCGGGATCCCATTCGCGGCCGCTGCGTTCGCCGAGGTCCGCCATCAGGCGCCGGAACAGGGCGTCCACGCCCGGGTCGGCGAAACGGCTCGCCCGCGTCAGGAAGACGGGCATCTCCTCCAGCGGCCGCCCGAACCAGCCCTTGTTCCGTTGCAGGGTCCGGGCGACGTCCCGGCGCGCGTCCTCGGCGCCGCGCTTGTCGGCCTTGTTGATGGCGACCACGTCGGCGAAGTCGAGCATGTCGATCTTCTCCAGCTGCGTGGGCGCGCCGTACTCGGGCGTCATCACGTAGAGGGACAGATCGCAGAGGTCCACGACCTCCGAACCGCTCTGGCCGATGCCCGCGGTCTCCAGGATGACCAGGTCGTAGTCCGCTCCCTGGAGCAGGCGCAGCATGTCCGGCACCGAGTCCGAGGTGGCGAGGTGGGCGCGCCGGGTCGCCACGGAGCGCATGTAGCAGCGTGGCCCGTGGACGGCGTTCATGCGGATGCGGTCCCCGAGGAGGGCTCCGCCGGTGCGCCGCCGCGAGGGATCCACAGCCAGGATGGCCACCGAGCGGTCCGGGAAGCGGTCCAGGAAGCGGCGTACCAGCTCGTCGGTGAGGGAGGACTTGCCGGCGCCACCGGTGCCGGTGATGCCGAGAATGGGCGGCTTCGGGTGGCCGAGACCGGTGATACGGCCGTCGATCTCCTGGCGCAGCCCGGCGACGCGGCCGGGATCGGCGCCGTGGGCTGCCTCGAGGATGCTCAGGGCCCGGGCGACGGCCCCCGGCTGGCGCTGCCAGGCGGCTGCTGGCAGGGGCTCATCGCCCTGTGCGGTGGGGAAGTCGCACTGTTCCAGGAGATAACGGATCATCCCGGTCAGGCCCATGCGGCGTCCGTCCTCGACGGAGAACACCTTGGTGACGCCGGCCCGCTCCAGCTCCGCGATCTCCTCGTCGGTGATCGTGCCGCCGCCGCCGCCGAAAACCCGGATGTGCGCGGCCTCCTTTTCCCGGAGGAGCTCCACCATATAGGTGAAGAACTCCATGTGCCCGCCCTGGTAGGAGCTGACGGCGATGCCCTGGACGTCCTCCTGGATCGCCGCCTCGACGATATCCTCGACGGAGCGGTTGTGGCCCAGGTGGATGACCTCGGCGCCCTCGGCCTGGGCGATCCGGCGCATGATGTTGATGGCCGCGTCGTGCCCGTCGAAGAGAGAGGCGGCGGTCACAAGCCGCACCTTGTGGCGGGTCCGGAACTCGGAGGCAGCGGAGGGATCGTGGGCGGTGCGGGTGGACGGACTCATGACGGATCGTGGGGGGAGGCCGCGGTGCGGCGGGCGCGGACCCGCTCCAGGTAGGAGCCGAGATCGGCGTGCAGGCGGCGCAGCTCCTCGATGCGGGTGTGGACGGACTCCATGTGGCCCAGGAGCAGCTCTTCGAGGCGCGCCAGCATCCTCGGTGTCTGGCCCTCCTCGAAGGCGCGGCTGAGCTCGCCGATCTCCTCCAGGGTGAGGCCGAGACGCTTCAGGCGCTGGATGAAGCGCAGCCGCTCGAGGGCGTCGGGCCCGTAGAGACGGCGCCCGCGCCGGTCGCGGCCGCGGGCAGGGAGGAGGCCGAGCTCGCCGTAGTAGCGGACGGTCCGGGAGGACACCCCGGCCTCCCGGGCCAGGGCCCCGATGTCCAGGGAACCGGAGGCGGGCGCCGGCATGGGAGCAGGATCCCACTTCTGCCAGTTTCCGTCAACTGGATTCTCTTGGCAGGGCCGGCCGGGACGCTATGCTCGGGCCTGCCCCGCCCGGCCGCATCACCCCATGGGACAGCAGCTCAAGAAGGTCGAGAAGCGCAAGCGGCGCAAGCGCCGCAAGGAACGCCTGAAGCAGCGCCGGCGCGCCGAGCGCGAGCAGGCGCAGGGTTCCTGAGCCTTCCGGGGCGCCCTGGGCGCAGGTGCCCGGGCGGCCGGCCGCCGCTCGGCAGGCCGAGGACCGTCAGGCGGCCGCAGACCTCGTCGGGCAGCCGCCCTTCCTCCAGTTCCGGGATCTCCGCCCCGAGGGCCCGGGCCAGCGCAGGGAGGGTGTTCGAAGGGCCGGCGACCCGGGCGGTGGTCCCGGGCGGCAGGGCCTCCAGGACGGTCTTCCAGGCCTCCAGGTCCGCCGCCGGGCGGATCTCCACCTCCAGGCCGAGGGCGTCGGCCAGGAGGCCAGGGTCTCCCGGGTGCGGCGGTCCTCCCCGGCCAGGAGCCGGTCCGCCTCCGCCTCGCGCAGGAGTGCCGCCAGCTTCCGGGTCCGCTGCCGGCCGTCCGGGATCCCGGTGGACCCGGTGCCGGCCTCGGTCTCGGCATGACGCACCAGGAGCACGGTCCGGGGAGGCCGCGCCAGCTCCTCCTGGCTGCGGAGGAGGGGAAGGCTCAGGCCGGCGGCGGCGAGGAGCAGGACGGGCATCGGACGCATGCCCCAGACTAGAGCCGTCCCGGGCACGGGACTTGCCAGAGCGACGCGGGGCCGGAGGTCTGCCTATCCTGGGGCCATGCGGACCCGGCGCTTCGGGAGGACGGACTGGCAGGTCTCCGAGGTCGGCTGCGGGATGTGGGGGATGGGGAGCTGGAGCGGTTCCCACGACCCGGAGAGCCTCGCTGCCCTGGATCTCGCCGTGGACCTCGGGTGCACCTTCTTCGACACGGCCCTGGCCTACGGCGACGGCCGCAGTGAGCGGCTTCTCGGCCGGCTGGTACGCATGCATCCCGGAGAGACCCTGTACACCGCGACCAAGATCCCGCCGAAGAACCGGCAGTGGCCGAGCCGGCGCGGCATGGCCCTGGAGGAGGTCTTTCCCCCGGACCATATCCAGGCCTCGGTCGAGCGCAGCCTCGAGAACGCCGGGCTGGAGGAGTTCGATCTCGTGCAGTTCCACGTCTGGGAGGACGAGTGGTGCGAGCGCGAGGAATGGCGTCAGGCGGCCGCGGAGCTCCGCGACCAGGGCCTGTGCCGGGCGATCGGCATCAGTCTCAACCGCTGGGAGCCCTGGAACGGCCTCCGCACGGTCGAGAGCGGCGCAGTGGACGCGGTCCAGGTCATCTACAACATCTTCGACCAGGCGCCCGAGGACGAGCTCTTTCCCGCCTGCCGCGAACACGACGTCGCGGTGATCGCCCGCGTGCCCTTCGACGAGGGCTCGCTCACCGGCGGCCTGCGTCGGGACAGCAGCTGGCCGGAGGGGGACTGGCGCAACACCTACTTCGTGCCGGAAAACCTCTCGGCCACGGTGGAGCGCGCCGAGGCGCTGCGCGAGCTCCTTCCCGAGGGGATGAGCCTGGCCGAGCTCGCCCTGCGTTTCATCCTCTCGAACCCCGCCGTCTCGACCGTCATCCCGGGCATGCGCAAGCTCCGGCATGTCCAGGAGAACTGCGCCTGCAGCGACAAGGGGCCCCTGCCGCCCGAACTCCGCGAGGCCCTCCGAGCCCATCGCTGGGACCGGGAGCCGACGGCCTGGTCGCAGTAGAGGCCGGGCCGCGGAGCGGGCCGGGCCGGGCGTCCGAGGCCCGGGGCCTGCCTCTGCTCCGGTCTCTACTTCCTCTTCCCGCGAGGGGGGCCGGGCCCCGCCCCTGCGCCGCGGCTCTGTTCGACGCCGACCCGGGGGCAGAGGTCCTCCAGGGTGCAGTGCTCGCAGTCCGGCGGGCGGCGGGCGGTGCAGACCGCGCGGCCGTGGTCGATGAGGCGGTGGGCGAGGCCGATCCAGGAACGCCGGGGGAAGAGGCGCATCAAGTCGCGCTCGACCTTGACCGGGTCCTTCTCGCGGGTCAGGCCCAGGCGCCGCGCCAGGCGCCCGACGTGGGTGTCCACGACGATGCCCTCGACCCTGCCGAAGGCCGAGCCCAGGACACAGTTGGCGGTCTTGCGCGCCACGCCGGGCAGGGCGAGGAGCTCGTCCATGGTGTCGGGGACGCGGCCGGCGTGCCGCTCCAGGATCGCCCGGGCGGCCCCGCGGATGTGGCGAGCCTTGTTGTTGTAGAAGCCGGTCGGACGGATGACCTCCTCCAGGGTTCCAGGAGGCGCCTCGGCCATGGAGCGGATCGTCGGGAAACTCCGGAACAGTCCGGGCGTCACCTGGTTGACGCGCTCGTCGGTGCACTGCGCGGAGAGGATGGTCGCCACCAGGAGCTGCCAGGGATCCTGCCAGTGGAGGGCGGTGCGGGCGTCGGGATAGAGTCCTTCCAAGCGGCGCAGGATGCGGCGGGCGCGGGCCTTCTTCTGTTCCAGGGACTCCCGGGCCGGCACCCGGGCCTTTCGGGAACGACGCTCGGCCCGGGCCATGGAATCAGGATAGCCTCCTCTTCGTGCAGCCCCCGTCCCGCCCCTTTCTGGAGGCCCGGATCCGTGTGCCGCCGGGCTGGGAGGAGACCCTCTTGAGCCTCCTCCAGGACGAGGGGCTCGGCGCGGCTGCGGCGGAATGGTCCTTCCCCGCCGGCGCCCTGGAGGGCGAGAGCCTGGGCGGGCGGATCCCGACGGTCACGGCCTGGCTGGAGGCCGGGGAAGAGCCCCGTCTGCGACGACTGCTGGAGGGGCTGGCGGCGGCGGCCGGCTGGCGGGCAGGCGACTGGTGCCTGCGCACGCGCTTCCGGCCTCCCGAGGACTGGAGCCGGACCTGGCGCCGCCGCTGGCGTCCCTTCCGCTGCGCCGGCTTCGCCGTCCTGCCGCCGGGCCTCGATCCCTCCTCCGTGGCCCTGCGGGCGGAGGATCGGCCTCTGCTCCTCGCGGAGGGTTCGGCCTTCGGTACCGGCGGCCATGTGAGCACGCGTCTGGCCCTTCGGGCCCTGCGCGAGCAGGCCCGGGAGGACGCTCGTTCCCCGCTCCTGGACCTCGGCACGGGAAGCGGCATCCTGGCCGTTGCTGCAGCCCTGCTGGGGGCGGAGCGGGTCCTGGGTGTGGATCCCGATCCCCACAGCCCGCCCCAGGCCTGCGCCACCGCCCGCGGCAACGGCGTGGGGGACCGCTGCTTCTTCTGGCGGGGCACCCTGGAGTCGGCCGGCGGCCGCTGGCGCCGGGTTCTCGCCAACCTGCATTCCGATCTCCTGGTCGAGGCCGCGCCCTTCCTCGGCGGGCTGGTCGAGGCCGGCGGCTGGCTCTTCACCGGCGGCGTCCTGGACCGCAAGGAGGAGGCGGTGCGCTCCGCCCTGGCGGCCGCCGGCTTCGAACCCCTCCAGATCCGCCGCGGTGGCCGCTGGCTTGGTCTCGCCTGGAAGCGGCAAGTCCTTGGGACAACCTAGGATGCTTCATTTCCGGCTTCCCGATCCGGGAAAAAAAGGACCGGTTCCGGTTCAGGATCCCCTGTCGCGCTGCCGAAGGAAAAGGTGCTGCGCATGGGTTCTCTTGAATGCCCTGCCTCGCCGGAGGGGATGACGGCAGGCAGGGAAGCAAAGGGGAAAATGGAAGCCGGCGGTGGATCCTGGATCCGCCGCCGGTTTTCTGATGGGCCGGAGCCGGGCGGCGGGGGCGTATCCTGGGAGCGGACGCTTCATCCGCTCGGGGATCCCGCGGGGGCTGCCGGCGCGGCCCTCCTCCCGGCACCGCACCCGCCTTGGCCCCTGCCGCTCCTCGTCCCGCCGCCGGCGGGCGCCGCCCTGCCCTTCTCCTCGTTCTGCTGCTCTTCCTGGCGGCCGGGCTGGGGGGCTGGCTCAGCCGGGACTGGCCGAGCGACAACCGCATCGACCTGTGGCTCCGGAACCAGGACCGCGCCGCCCACGAGCGCCTGAAGGAGCTCTTCCGTGGCGATGACCTGCTCCTGGTGCGTTCCGACCGCTTCCGCCTGGAGGACGGGGAGGCGCTGGCCTGGCTGCAGCGCGCCGGCCTGCGCATGGCCTCCTGGCCCGGCGTTCTGAGCGTCACGGACCCCTTCCGGCTCCCGGCCCAGCCGGAGTTCCCGCCGCGAACCGCCCTGGAGCAGGGCCTGCGCCGTCCCCTCTGCGAGGCCCTGGACCTCGTGGATCTGGACCGGCCGCGGGTGGACTACATCCTGCGCCTCGACGGTCGCGAGTCGCCGGAGCGCTGGCTGGAGCTCTCCCGGCGCCTGCGCGGCCTCGCCGAGGAGGCGGAGGGCCTCGGCCTCCGGCTTCGCAGCGCCGGACACCCCCTCGTGGCGGCCGCCCTGAGCGAGGCCTCGGCCCGGATGGAGCGCCTCTTCACCCCGCTCCTGGTCGCCGTCTCCCTCCTCGGCGTGGCCTTGGTCCTCGGCTCCTTGCGTCTGGCGCTCCTCTGCGTCCTGCCGGCCCTGACCGCGACCCTGGTCCTGCGGGCGGTCCTCGACGAGATCCTCCACTGGCCCTCGAACCTCATCCTGGTGGGCTCGGGCCCTCTCACCCTGGTCCTGATCCTGGCGGCCAGCGTCCATCTGGTGAGCTCCTTCCGGCGCCACAGCCTGCGCTTGCCGCCGCCTGCCGCCGCCCGCCAGGCCCTCCGGGACAAGGGCCAGGCCTGCCTCCTGGCGGCCCTGACCACGGCGGTCGGCTTCGGGGTCTTCGGCCTGAGTCCGGTGGAGCCCGTGCGCCGCCTGGGCCTGGCCGTTGCCGGCGTCATGCTCCTGGGCGTCCCGGCCACCCTCGCGGTCCTGACCGGGCTCCTCGCCGGTCTGGGGGGGCGCTCTGCCGGCCGCGTCCACCGCCGGAGCCTGGCCTGGAACGTCCTGGCCGCCGGCGCCATCCGCCGCCGTTGGGGTTTCCTCGCCCTGGTCCTCGGGGTCCTGACCGGCGCCTCCTTCGTGCCGGCGCAGCTGGATCGTGGGATGCATCCCCTGGACTACTTCCCGGAGGACGCCGCCCTCCG
>JALUUN010000050.1 GCA_027021325.1 Planctomycetota bacterium | reverse complement strand
GGCCTCCTCCGCTTCCATCTCCACCTCGGGAGCCGCCACCGGCGCCTGCGCCACGACTTCCGGCACCGGCCGCGGCCCCGGCCCCGGCGCCAGGAGGCTCCAGCCGGCGAGCAGACCGGCGGCGGCGGCATGGAGGCCCAGGGAAACCGCGACGGGCGAGAGGCGGCGCATGGCGAAACAAGGGGACGGGACGCCCCCGGAGGGACGCCCCATCCTAAAGGAGGAACGGGAGAGGAGCGGCGCGGGTTCGGCCGGCCGCACCTCCAGGCCTAGAAGAGGACCTCGTAGGTGACCACGACGTTGCGGCCCGGCCCGTTCACCCCGGAACCGTGGACCCGGTAGTCCCGGTCGAAGAGGTTCTCGACGCCCACGGTCAGGCGCTGGTCCTCGGCGATCTCCCAGCCGGCGGTGATGCCGAAGACGGTGTAGCCCGGGGTGCCGCCCGGCGGGATGCGCTGGGTGTCCAGCTCGTCCCGAAGGGCCAGGTTGTCCTGGTTGTCCACGGCCCAGACCCAGCCCTCGACCCAGTGCGCCATCCCTTCGGGCTCGTAACGGGTCGTGAGCATGCCCTGCGGAGGCATGAGGCGGCTGACGGGAGCATCCACCACCGAGGTCGTGGCCGAATCGAACTGCTGGACCTCGCCGTCCATCCAGGTGAAGGTCACGGCCGAACGCCAGTCGGCGTGCCACTGCCAGGCCAGGTCCAGTTCCACACCATGGATCCAGCCATCACCGATGTTGGACTTCTCGACCACCGGCACGCCGGCCTCGAAGGCGCCGGTCGGGGACTGCACGATCATGTCCTGGATGAAGGTCCGGTAGGCGCTCGCCTGCCAGTCCCAGTCGCCGCTCTGGCCCTTCCAGCCGACCTCGGCCTGGAGGAATCTCTCCGGATCCAGGTTGGTCGTCGGCACCTCGACGGCGCTGGTCACGTCGAAGGAGGTCATGTCGCTGAGGCTCGGGGCGCGGAAGCCCTGGGACAGACCGCCGTAGAGGCTCGACTCCTGGGAAAGGTAGAGGACCCCGCGCAGACTCCCGACCAGGGAGTTCCAGGTATCCTCCACCGAGATCCGTGCCGGCCCGCTGCTCGCGGGGTTGGCGACGGAGTCCGCCGACATATCAATGCGGGTGAAGCGGAGTCCCGGGATCAGGCTCCAGTCCTCGAACTCCTGCTCGTTCTGGACATAGGCGGCGATGGTGGTGTAGCTCGCATCGTCACCGACCGGGCCCTGGACCTCGGAGCTCGTCAGGACGCCGTTGACATAGTTGTCCCGGAAGCTGCTCACCGTCTCCCGATGGCCTTCGACACCCCAGGACCAGTTGCCCCAGCCCGGCGTCTGGAAGCGGGCGGTGAAGCCCAGGTCCTGGAGCTCGAATCCCTGGATGTCGCGGCGGCCGCCGGTGCGCAGGCGGTCCCGCTGCTCGCTATGGCGCTGCCAGGAGAGGGTGATCTCGGCGGTGTCGAAGAGGCCGCCGCCCTCCTCCCACTGCAAGCGGCCGAAGATCAGGTCCCGGACCTGGTCCTGCTCGCGCAGGAGCTCGCTGCCGACGTCGGTCCCCGACCAGGAGATCCCGTCCACCGTCTTGTGCGTTCGCGGGACGTCGATCTGGCGCACGGTCTCGGCGTTGAAGGTGAACTGCATGCCGTTGGAGAACCAGTGATCCAGGCGCAGGTCCCCGTTGCGCTCCTCGTAGCCCGTAGAGGGCTGGATGCCGACGTCGGCGCCGCCCTCGAGGTCGTTGAAGTCGCGCACCGTGACGCCGGCGAGCAGGGCCCAGTCATCGTCCACGGTCATCCCGAGCTCGGCGCGTCCGCTCCAGGAGTCCTCGGCGGAGGCGTAGCGGCCGTAGAGGGAGCCGCTCCAGACCGCGCCGCTTCCCTCGGCGCCCCGGGGTGTACTGCGGCTGATTGCGTTCACGGTGCCGCCGATGGCGTCCGAGCCATACAGGACGCTCGAGGGCCCGCGCACCAGTTCCACGCGCTCCACCGAGAGGGCGTCGACCGTGGACCAGTACTGGTTGGGGCCGCTGCGCATGGCGGCGTGGTTCAGACGCACGCCGTCCACGAGCATCAGAGTCCGGTAGCCCGTGAAGCCGCGGATGAAGGGGCTGCTCTGACCGTAGGCGGTCTTCTGGACCTGGACCGAGGGCTGGCCCTGGAGGGCCTCGGGCAGGGTCCGGGCCCGCCAGCGCAGGGTCTCGAGGTCCACCCAGTCCACGGAGAAGGGGAGATCGAGGGGATCCTCGGGGAAGGCCGTGGCCGTGATGACGACCTCCTCTTCGGGCTCCTGGGGGGCCGAAGCGGGGGGCTCCTGGGCCACGAGAGAGGGGAGTGCCGGCATCAGGCCGGCAGCGAGAAGGGGCAGTCGCGGCATCCTTGGTTGCACAGGGGGCGAGGGGAAGCACCCGGACCGGAGCGCCGGGCCTCGGATTCCTTCCCAACGAAGACCGCGCCGCTGCGGTTCAGGAGAATCCGGGACCGGCAGCGGCCCGGCGCCCAGGGAGCTGGCCCTCTCCGGCCACGGCCGGCCCCGGTCCCCCTCAGAGGCTGGCCCCCGCCGGCGAGTCCAGGTCCCAGCAGGCCAGGCGGTAGAAGGGAAGCAGCCGCAGGAGATCGGAAAGGATCCCCTCGGCCAGATCTTCCCCGGCCGCAGTGGCTTCGGCCCGGGGCAGGCGCTGGATCAGGTCCAGGCTGCTCTCCCCTGGCCGCAGGACGCCGGCGAGATCCCGCCAGGCCCGGGAGTCCAGGGATTCCAGGGGCCGGGGGCCGCCGCCGTCCACCTCCAGGAGGAAGCCCGGGGCCGCCCGGCCAGCCTCCACCAGGGCGCGGCGGCCCTCCTCCTCCTCGGCCCGCTTGAGGAGGACGTTCAGGTCGTACCAGGCCCCGGCGTCGAGGCGCAGGCCCCAGAAGGCCTGGCGGGCGTCCAGGCCGGCCTGGAAGTGCAGGTTGTTGCGGGCGCTGTCCAGGTCCCGGCCCAGTTCCCTGCCGAGGAAACGCTGCAGGGCAGAGCGCGCCTTGCGGTCCCGGAAGAGCATGGTCCGCTGCCGACGCACGCGCTTGCGGTTCGAGGCGTGGGGGTGGTGCAGGCTCTCGCGCCGATCCAGGGAGACTCCTTCGGCGCGGAAGGCGGCCCGCAGCCGCTCGCCGAAGGCCTGGAGGCGGCGCCGCAGCTCCAGGCGCCGGCCGTTCCATTCCTCGTCGCCCTGGAAGCGCGGCTCGAAGAGCTCGAAGTCGGCGTCGCGGAACATGCGCGGAGGATACCCGGGCCGGAGATCCCGGGCGGGCGCTGCCGCGGACCCCAAGAAAAAACGGCCCTGACTTGCGTCAGGGCCGAACTCCATCCCCTCAGATGGCACCATGAAAATGGCTTGGTTCCGCCTCCCTCCAGGAAGCCTCGGGGCCTCGACCGGAGAGGGGCGATCGGTGCAGGCCGGAAGGTCTCCGGTCCCGCGTGGTGCCTCGTCGTGCAGGGCCGCGGCCGTCGTCCGCGAGAGAGCCAGGCGGCTTCGAACCCGAAGGCTCTCCATGGCCGCGCCGGATTATAGGCAGCGCGGCCCCGTCTCCTTCCAGGGGCGACAGGACATTTTCGCCGAAAAAACCTCGAAAGCTTTGCGTCCGCTTCGGGGGCGAATGGGCACAGGAGTGGAGGACCGGGTGCCGGCGCCCCGGCGGCCAGGGGGCCGCGGCCGTTCTAACGCATATGCAATCCACAGCCCCGGCATGTTCATGGGCGCCAAGCCGCGGACTCCTGGAACCGCCGCCGCGGACCGCTAGGATTGCCGCCCCATGACGGGCCTCCTGGCGGGACTCAACGACGAACAGAAGCGCGCGGTCACGGCGGGAGAGGGCCCGCTGCTGGTCCTGGCGGGCGCCGGAACCGGCAAGACCCGGGTCCTCACGACCCGCATCGCCTGGCTCCTGCACGAAGGCGCCGCCGCCCCGGAGGAGATCCTGGCCGTCACCTTCACGAACAAGGCCGCTCGCGAGATGCGCGAGCGCGTCGCCGCCCTCGTGGACCTGGAGCGCGCCGGGCGGCTCACGATCGGGACCTTCCACAGCGTCTGCGTTCGCTGGCTGCGGCGCTTCGGCGAGGCCATCGGTCTGCCGCGGAACTTCGCCATCTGCGACGGCTCGGACCAGCTCGCCGCCATCCAGTCGGCCCTGCGCGATCTGCGCGTTCCCGAGGCGAGCCTCGCCCCGCGCGACGCCCTGGGCCGCATCTCCCTCCTCAAGAACCGGCTGGTCCGCCGGGCCGACTACGAAGCGCGCGCCGCCAGCGACGAAGAGCGGCTCCTGGCCGCGGCCTGGCGGCACTAC
>JALUUN010000049.1 GCA_027021325.1 Planctomycetota bacterium | reverse complement strand
ACCCTGCCGCGCCACTTCTCCGGATCGTGGACGTCGGCGTCGGTGGGGGCGATGTTGAAGTCGCCGACGGCGACAGCCGGTTCGTCCGGATCCCAGTCCTCCTCGATCCAGGCGGCGAGGGCGTCCAGCCAGCGGAGCTTGAGCTCATACTTCTCGTCGCCGACATCCTTGCCGTTGGGGACGTAGAGGTCGAGGATGCGCAGGCCGGCGGTACGGCCGCCGAGGACCCGCGCCTGCCCGGGGGCGGGGTCGCCGGGGAAGCCGCGCTGGACCTGCTCCAGGGGCTCACGGCTCAGGATGGCCACGCCGTTGTAGGTGCGCTGGCCGTGGACCTCGACGTGGTAGCCCAGGGCCTCGAAGTCGGCGCGCGGGAAGTCCCCGTCCACGACCTTGGTCTCCTGGAGGCAGAGAAGGTCGGGCCGGTGCCGCTCGAGGAGGGCGAGGCAGCGGGCGTGGCGGGTGCGGATGGAGTTGACGTTCCAGGTGACGATCCGCACGCCCCGTCCTCCTCAGTCCCGGAAGGGACGGGCGACCACGGGCTCGGCGCCCCGCTCCAGCCAGGTCTCCCAGCGCTCGGCCAGGACCGGGCCCAGCCGCGCCGCCAGCAGGGCCAGGCCCAGGCCGGCCACGGCGTCCGAGATCCAGTGGATGCCGAGCGCCCAGGTGCTCGCCATCACCAGGACCGCGCAAGCGCCGGCGATGCGGGTGAAGCGGCCGCCGCCGTGGCGCAGGGCGAAGAAGAAGACCGTGAAGCTGCAGGAGGTGTGGAGCGAGGGGAAGCAGTTGTCCGGTGCGCTCGAGGAGCGCAGCAGGTCCATGAAGCCGGGCCAGATGCCCTCGAGGAGGGGCACGGCACCACCCAGGCCGCTGACCCCGGTCTCGGTGACCGGGCAGAAGAGGTAGAAGGGGATGGCGAAGAGGTAGTTGAAGAGGAAGGCGCCGACGTAGGCCCGGACCCGGTCCGGACGGCCCTGGGCGTGGAAGACGAAGAGGGGCGCCAGGAGCAGGGCCGGGTAGAGGAAGACGTAGACCCAGGCCCAGAAGGAGACCAGCCGGTGGCCGAGGAGGAGGTCCTGGACGAGGCCGACCAGGTTCCCCTCCAGGCGGTGGACGAGGCGGGTGAACTCGAGGCCCAGGGTCGAGGCGATGCCCGGGTCCACGCTGGTCTCGATCATGTTCACGATCAGGATGCCCAGGACCAGGGCGCTCCCCAGCCGGCCGCTCCGGCTCCGGGCCAGGGAGAGGACGAAGTCCCGCACCGGCGCCACGGCGGGCCAGGGCAGACCGGAGGCCACGAGCAGCACCCAGAGAGTGGCCAGGGTCGCCAGCGTGGTCAGCAGGAAGGGGACCAGCATCCTCGGAGGGGGCCGGACCGGCTCCAGGCGGGCCATTTTCGCCCCCGGAGGGGCCCGGGACCACGGTTCCTGCCCGGAAATCCCCTGGGAATCCCGGCTTCGGCCTTCCAGGGCCGGGGCCGGAAGTCCCGGGGGCCGCCGGGGACCGGGCCTCCGCCTCCGGCCTGGAGGGCCAGGGCGCCGCCGGTGATCCCGGCGTAGAGGAGGCCGTCGAAGAGTTCGAGGAGGACCGCCCGCCAGCGGTGGAACTTCCAGATGGCGTTCGGGAGGATCGGGCCGGCGAAACCCGGGAAGGCGGCGGTGCCGGCGAGCTGGAGCAGCCTGCCGGTGTCGGCGCCCCCAGGGAGGCTGCGCGAGGCCGGCCAGGCCCCCGTCGCCCCCGGGCCCGGAGGTCGAGGGCCCACGGGGCGAGCTTGCGGGCCAGCTTCGGCGGCCCTTTCGGACCCACGCGCAGCAAGGCCACGGGCCCCTCCGCGAGCTCCTGGACGAACGCGGGGGCCTGCATCGGGTTCGGGTTGTGGTGGCCGTGGGGGACCCTGCACCTCCCCGGCGGCGTGCCCCGCAGGGACCCGCAGGCACGGTCCTCGTCGTCCTTCCGGTGCCAGGGAAGGACCATCCAGCCGAGGAAGCCGAGGACGAAGCCGCCGGCCACGGCGGTCAGGATCGGCAGCCCGAGGACGGCGATTCCTCCCTCTGGGGGGCTCCGGGTCGAAATCGGGAGGAAGGCCGCAGGGCGGCCCTGCCGGCTGCCAGGAAGGCCGGCCCGCCCCGGGGGGCCGGGCCGCGTTCGAAGGATTGCTCGAAGAGCCGGCCCGCCGGAGGGGGGGGGAGCCGCCCGTCCCTGTTCAGGGCTCCACGGCCAGGAGGCGCTGGTCGGCGGCGACGTCGTGGAACTGGAGGATCCGCCCGGAGGGGAAACGGACGGTCACGCTCGCCGCCGTCGCGGCCGGGCCCAGGCCGAACTGGAGCACCGGAGAATCCTGGCTGAAGAGGCCGCGGCCTGCGTGAAGCTCGCGGATCTGGCTCCGGCCGCCCGCCCGGACCAGGACGCGGGTGCCGATGGCGTCCAGGTTGCTCAGCGTGCCCTGCAGCTCGACCTGGAGCCAGTGATTGGAGCCGCCCTCGTTCCGGAACAGCCGGCAGGGGATGACGAAGGGCTCCTCCTCCAGGCGCTGGACGAGATAGAGGTCCAGATCGCCGTCGTCGTCGTAGTCCCCGAAGACCACGCCCTTCCCCTCTTCGGGGAAGTCCAGGCCGAGCTCGGGGGCGATGTCGGTGAAGGTCCCGTCGCCGTTGTTGCGGTAGAAGAGGTTCGGACCCTCGGCGCCGAGGAAGAGGTCCAGGTCGCCGTCGTTGTCCCAGTCGAAGAAGCCGGCCTCCCAGAAGTCGAAGATTGCGGGCCCGGGAGCGATGCCAGCCGCCACGCTGAGCTCCTGGAAGGTGCCGTCGCCCTGGTTGCGGAACAGGTACACGCGCTCGGGCTCGGTCTTCACGGAGCCGAGGAGGACCTCGGTGAGGACCAGATCCAGCCAGCCGTCGTTGTCGTAATCGCCCCAGCAGACGGCGGCCCCGGAGCTCCCCTCCTCGATGGCGGCCGTGATCCCGGCCTCCACGGAGACGTGGGTGAAGGTGCCGTCGCCGTTGTTGCGGTAGAGCCAGTGGTCGTAGTGCATGGTGACGGCGGCGAGGGCGAGATCCAGGTCGCCGTCGTTGTCGTAATCGGCCCAGGCCTGGCCCATGGACTCGCCCTCGTAGGAGATCCCCGACTCGGGCTGCAGGTCGGTGAAGGTGCCGTCGCCGTTGTTGTGGAAGAGGACGTTCCAGTTGTTGCCCAGGCCGCTGAAGCCGCAGGCGTGGAGGTCCAGCCAGCCGTCGTTGTCGTAGTCGGCCCAGCCGGCGCCGGTGCCGTTGGGCATGTTCAGGCCGGCGCCGCTGAAGGCGTTGACGTCGTAGAACACGCCCCGGTGTTGCATGTAGAGGGTGCTCTGCAGGAAGTTGTGGCTGTAGAAGTCGAGATCGCCGTCGCGGTCGTAGTCCGCCCAGACGTTGCGCATGGCGAACCAGGGATCACCGGCTCCCGTCGCTGCGGTGACGTCCTCGAAGCGGCCGTCCCCCAGGTTGCGGTAGAGGGTGTTCGTGTCGTCGTTGACGACATAGAGGTCCAGGCGCCCGTCACCGTCGTAGTCGCTCCAGGTGGCCCCGAAGTGGTTGTGCTCGGCATTGGCGACGCCGGCGGTCTCGGTGACCTCGGTGAAGGCGTACTCGGCGGCGGGCGGCGGCCCGCTCTCGGCCCCCGATCCCGCCGGCCCCCGCCCGCCTCCGCAGGAGGCGGCGAGGAGCAGGCTCGAGAGCAGGGCCAGGGACCGGCCGGCGACGGAACGGGCGCGGGGGGCCGGCGGGGCGGGACGGAGACGGCGAATCATGGCGGCCAGGACCTCGGGTATCGAGGGGGCCGGCTTCCATTGTGCCCGGAGGCGCCGCTTCAGCCGCCCGCCGCCTTACGGGGCGCGGTCCCGGGGATCCAGAGCCGGCGTTCCTGCGGGAGCGCGAGGAGCCGCCCCGGGGCCGCGGGCGGGGCCTCGCCGGGCTCCAGGAGGAGGAGATCCCGGGGGCCCGGCGGGCGGTCCCGGGGCGCGAAGGCACGCGGGGCGGCATGGAGGCGCAGAAACTGGCGCAGGCGGTCGTCCCTCGGGCCGAAGCGGCCGAGGATGCGGGCGCCCCGAAGCGCTGCCTCCTCGGCCTGGAGCTCCCGGGCGGCGCTCCGCCAGGGCTCCTCGGCGGGCAGGCGCGGGGCCAGGGCCAGGGCCAGGGCCGCAAGCACCAGGACCGGCTCCGGCCCCGGGCGCCCCCAGGCCGGGCGCAGGCGGACCCAGGCTCCGGCCCAGGCCCAGGCCAGCAGCGGCCAGGCCAGGAAGAGGTAGCGGCTGCCCTCGCGCCGGGCCAGGGCCGAGCCGAGGAAGAGGAGAAG
>JALUUN010000048.1 GCA_027021325.1 Planctomycetota bacterium | reverse complement strand
CCGGGGTCGCCTGGGAGGGACCGAAGCGCAGCTACATGACGGCCGGGGGCCGGGGCTTCGGAACGCGGCTCCTGCTCGAACTCCTCCGTCGCTAGTGGCTGCTAGGCTGGCGCCATGCCGGCTCTCCTCGCGCTCGCTCTCCTGGCCTTGCCCCAGGAGCCCGAATCCTGGCTGCAGGAGCGTCTCCCCGGTCTCGTCGGGCTCTACCAGGACCTCCACCGGAACCCGGAGCTCTCCTTCCAGGAGAGCCGCACCTCCTCTCTTCTGGCCGAGCGCCTGCGCGGTCTGGGCTTCGAGGTGACCGAGGGAGTCGGCGGCACCGGGGTGGTCGGTCTGCTGGAGAACGGCGCCGGGCCGCGCCTGCTCCTGCGCACCGACATGGACGCCCTTCCGGTGGAGGAGGCGACGGGGCTGCCCTGGGCCAGCCGGGCGCGGGCACAGACGGCGGACGGCCGGGAGACCGGCGTCATGCACGCCTGTGGCCACGACCTGCACATGACCGTCTGGGCCGGCACCCTGGAGTGGCTGGCCGCCCATCGAGAGGCCTGGAGCGGGACGCTGCTGGCCGTGGCCCAGCCTGCCGAGGAGATCGGCGCCGGCGCCCGGGCCATGCTCGAGGATCGTCTCTACGAGCGTTTCGGCCGCCCGGACTACTGCCTCGCCCTGCACACCGCCAGCGACCTGCCCGCGGGATGGATCGGCTGGACCTCGGGCTTCGCCCTGGCGAACGTGGACTCCGTGGACATCCGGATCCACGGCCGCGGCGGCCACGGCTCCGCACCGCACACGACCCGCGATCCCATCGTCCTCGCCGCACGCATCGTTCTCGGCCTCCAGACCCTGGTGAGCCGCGAGCTGGACCCGCAGGAACCCGGGGTCGTGACCGTCGGCAGCATCCACGGCGGGACCAAGCACAACATCATTCCGGAGACCGTGGATCTTCAGCTCACGGTGCGTTCCTACTCGGACGAGGCCCGGCGCCTGCTCCTGGACGGCATCCGCCGTACGGCCCGTTTCGAGGCCCGGGCCGCGGGCTTCCCCGAGGCGCTCCTGCCCGAGGTGCAGGTGCGCGAGGAGGAGTACACGCCGGCCACCTGGAACGACCCCGAGCTGGTGGAGCGCTTGAACCGCGTCTTCGCCGGGGTCCTCGGTCCCGAGCGTCTGGTGCAGCGCAAGCCGACCATGGGCGGGGAGGACTTCGGCCGCTACTCGAAGGCCGCCGGCAGCCCGGGGTACATGTTCTGGCTTGGCGCCATCCCCGAGGAGCGCTGGCGCGCCGCCCAGGAGCCTGGGGCGCCGCCCCTTCCCTCCCTGCACACGAACACCTTCGCGCCCCTGGCCGGGCCGGCGATTCGCACCGGCGTTCTTTGCATGACCGCCGCGGTGCGCGAGCTCCTGCCCGCGGCCGGCGGCTGAGTCCCGGCGTACCGCCGGCGGCCGGCCCTGCCTCCGCCGCTCGCGGGGACCGGAGGCTGTGCCCCCCGAGGCCGGGCCTCAGCGCTGCTCGAGGGGAACGAAGGGCCGCGGCCCCGGACCGGTGTAGAGCTGGCGCGGGCGGACGATGCGAAACTCCGGATCCTCGAGGAACTCGTCCCAGTGGCAGAGCCAGCCGATCATGCGTCCGGTGGCGAAGAAGACCGTGAACATGTCGGTGGGGAAGCCCAGGGCGTCGTAGATCATTCCCGAGTAGAAGTCCACGTTCGGGAACAGCTTGCGTTCCACGAAGTAGGGATCCTCCAGGGCCTGGCGTTCGAGTTCGCGGGCGATGACCAGCCGCGGCTGCGGGCCGACGGTCTTCGCCACCTCCTCGGCGAGACCCTGGATCACCTTGGCCCGCGGGTCGTAACTCTTGTAGACCCGGTGTCCGAAGCCCATGAGCCGGCGCTCACCGTTCTTGCAGGACTCGAGGAAGGCCGGGATGGCCTCCACCGAGGGGATCTCCTCGAGCATCTCCAGGACCGCCTGGTTGGCGCCGCCGTGCAGGGGGCCGAAGAGGGCGGCGATAGCGGCGGCCGCCGCCGAGTAGGGGTCGCTCAGGCTGCTCGAGACCGCGCGCATGGCGTTCGCCGAGCAGTTCTGCTCGTGGTCGGCGTGGAGGATCAGGAGGGCGTCCAGGGCGCGCTCGTGGGCGGGCTCCGGCTGGAAGGGCTCTCCGGGCCGGCCCTGGAGCATGCGCAGGAGGTTCCCGGCGTAGCTCAGGCCCGGGTCGGGCTCGACGAAATCCTCGCCCCGGTGCCGCTTCCAGGCCATGGCGGCGAGGACCGGCGTCAGGGCGAAGAGGCGCAGGATCTGCAGACGCCGGTTCTCGCGGTCGCGGACCTTCCGTGCCTCGGGGAACTCGCCGAGGAGCGCGGCGGTACCCGCGAGCAGCATGGACATGGGGTGCAGATCCTGGCGGAAGGAGGCGAAGAGCGCGCGGATCGCCGGCCGGATCTCGAGGTGCTCCTTCCAGGAGCGGTTGAATGCCTCCAGCTGGTCCCGGGTCGGCAGCTCCCCCTGCCACAGCAGCCAGGCCACCTCCTCGTGGCAGGCGTGGGCCGAGAGGTCTTCGATGGCGAATCCGCGGTAGTTGAGGATGCCCCGGGCACCGTCAATGAAGGTGATGCCGCTGTGGCAGGTCGCGGTGTTCGTGAGACCCGGGTCGTAGGAGAGGAGGCCGAACTCGTCCTCTCGGACCTTGATGGGGCGCAGATCCAGAGCCCGGATCGAGGAGTCCGTGATCGGGATCTCGTACTGGCGGCCGGTTCGGTCGTCGGTGATGCGCAGGTGACCCTCCACGCCCGGCTGGGTGGGAGGCGACTCGCTCGATTGCTGCTGCATGGGAGGCGCTGGCGTCGCCAGGGACGGCGCCCGGACCGGTCGGCCCCGGGCCTGAACACGGGTTCAGGGCGACGGCGGAAGCGCTATTGTCCCGTGGCGGAGGGAATCCCTCAAGGGAAGCGTGCTCCCGGAGCGGCCAGGGATGTGGGGGAGGAGGGACTCGAACCCTCACCACGCGGCTTTTAAGGCCGCTGCCTCTGCCGTTGGGCCACTCCCCCCCGGCGGCGGAAGGATAGCGCCGCATGGGCGGCCCGGCCGCCTGCCGCGGCCGCGCCCGCGGGCCGAACCGAGCTTCCGGGGCCTCCAGGGGCGGGCGGGGCCCGGCCGATGAGGGACGGGACCGGGCTCTCCTCCGTCCATGGCCGCCCCGCCCCTGCCCCCCGCCCTTGCCGCCCGTCTCGAATCCGGAGCCGGTGCTCCGGCCTTTCGGGCGGCCGTGGCCTCCGCCCCCGGGGAGTTTCTCCTCGCCGGGCCGGAGGGGACCCCCCGGGCCTTGAGCGCGGAGCTGCGCCGGAACCTGCCCGCCGGCGGAGCGGCCACCCTCCTCGAGGCCGCGGCCCGGCAGGAGGAGGCCGGCGAGGAGGAGAGCCTCTGGCTGCTTCCCGAGCGCCAGGGCGGCCGCCGCGTCGTGCGCCTCGACTGCCGCCGCCTGGAGACCGCCGAAGGCCCCTGGACGCTCCTCTGGCTGCGTCCGGCCGGCCGAGCTGCGGCCGTGGCGGAGGACTTGCGGGCCTGGCTCGTCGTGGACCGACAGGACCGGCGGATCCGGAGCGCCCGCGGCCCCCTGCTCCGGGAACTGGGTTACGCCTCCGCCGAGCTGCGCGGCCGCCTGGTCTTCTCCCTCTATCACCCCTCGGTCCGGGAGGGCCTGGAAGCGGCCTTCGCCCGTCTCTGCCTGCGCGGGGCCGTGCGGGAGGTCTCGCTCCGGGTGGTGGACGCCTGCGGCGAGGTCCACGAGGTCCTCCTGGACGAGGAACTCCTGCGCAATCCGAGGGGCGAGGTCGTCGGCAGTCTCTGCACCTGGCGCGCGCGGCGCCTGCCGGCGGTCCTGCCCGGGGGATGAGATCTTGAAGGCCCGGCGGCCCGGGCCGATGCTCCTCCCATGCGCCCCGGTACCTGGTTCCTCCTCGGCGGCCTCGGACTGGCCCTCGCCACCGGCCTGGACGCCTGGCACGCCCACGGCCTGCGCACGCGCCTGGAGGCGGGGGAGCTCGGTCCCGAGGATCTGGAGGCGGTCGCGAGCGCCCTGCGGCACCTGGCCTGGGCCTCGGCGGGTTTCCTGGTCCTCGGCCTCCTGCGCCCGCCGGCGCGGCCGCGTCTGGCCCTGGCGGCCGGAGCCGTCCTCCTCCTCGGCGTCCTGGGCTTCAGCGGCAGCCTGATCGCCGTCCACGCCCTCGGAGCGCCACCGTCCTGGTCCAGCGCCCTGGCTCCCCGCGGCGGCGGGCTCCTGATCCTGGGCTGGCTGCTCCTCGGTCTGGCCGGAGCCCCCCGGCGGCAGGCCTGAGGCG
>JALUUN010000047.1 GCA_027021325.1 Planctomycetota bacterium | reverse complement strand
GAACCCCCCGAACAGTGGATCGCCGCCGCTCTCGGCCCCTTCCACTGGCCCGGCCAGGAGGCGCTCACCCTGCCGTACCTGGAACCGGCCCTGGAGCGCTTGCCCTGGGTCCGGGAGCACCGGCGGATCTTCTTCCTGCCGGCCTGGATCCATGCCTTCGTCGGTGCCCACGCTTCGGAGGAGGCCGCAGGCATCGTCCAGGACTACCTCGAGGGCCACCCGGGGCTGCGCCTGGATCTGAAGCGCAAGCTCGAGGAGGCCCGTTCCGAACTGGAGCGGGCCCTGCGCGTCCAGCGGCGCTGGTTCCCGGAAGGCTGATGGCGGCGGCCGCCGAGGCGACCGGTGCCCGGACGGCAGGGGAGAGCGGGGCCCTGGCCGGCCGCCCGCGCCTGCGCCGGACCGCCATCGGTCTCTGCTTCCTCGCCCTCGGGGCGGCGGCCTTCGTGTTCCTGCGCATGGCGCGGCCCCGGCCCGAGGAGATCCTCTCGGTCCTCGTCACCGGTGCCGGCGGCCCGGCCGTGGACCTCAGCGCCGAGGCGGCCGCGGCCGGCTTTCGCTTGCAGCCCCTGGACCGGGCCGAGGAGGGCCCGGTCCGCTTCCTCGAGGTCCTGGAGCCCTGGCGTCTCCTCCTCCAGACGGCCTGCGGTCCCGAGGTCGTGCAGCTCCTCGGCGTCGAGGGTCTGCATCCCGCCCTGCCCGCGGCCGTCCGCGACCACCTCCGCCGGGCCGGGCCGGCGGCCCTGGCCCGCTTCCTCGACGGCGCCCGGCTGCGGATCCTGCCGCCCGAGGGCCGGGCCGGGCAGGCCCTGGACCTGCGCAACGCCCGCGGCGAGCGTCTGGTCTGGCTGGAACGCGAGGGTTTCTTCGGCGCCACCGACCCTCTGGGCCCCTGGCTCGTGGGCCGGGGCCTGGCGGTGCCCGTGGGCTCGACGCTGCCGCCCGGCGCCCGCCTCCTTCTCGAGCCCGGCCGCGCCCTGGCGCCGGCCCTCGAGCCCGGAGGGCCAGGCCTTTTCTCCCTGCCCGGGGCCTTCGCCGCCGCCGAGCGGGCCGCGCTCCTGGTCCTGGAGCCGCCGCCCGACGGCGCCGCCCTGGAAGAGCGTCTGGCCGCCCGCGCCGCCGAGCTCGAGGCCGATCTGCCGGGGATCCTGGCGGGGCGTCCCGAGCTGCGGCCGGGGCGTGGCGGCCGGCCCCTGCACGCGGCCCGCTCGGCAGCCGCCTGGGACGGGAACCCGGCCGCCGGCCCGGCTGCCGAGCGGATCCTCGCCGCCCACCGCGGCCTTTCCGTCGCCGGCGGCGGCGAAGTCCTGCTCCTGGACCTGCCCGCCGGTGCCACCGGCGACGACCTCGATCTCCTCCTCGCCCATGCCCTGGTCCATGTCTGGCAGGAGCAGGAGCGGCCGGCCTGGGGCGAGTCCGGCGGCCGCGACGAGGCAACCGGCCTGCCCCGGGTCCTGCCCCTCCTCGAAGCCCACGCCGAGGCGGCCGCCGCCCGCGCCTGGCGCCGCCGCCACGGCCGCGAGGGCTTCTCCGGCCTGGCGCTCTCGCCCTGGGCCTTCTACCTGGAGCGCTATGCCGCCGAGCGGGAACTCGGGCTGGAAGCCGCGGTCGAGGAACTCCTCGCGGCCCCGGGCGCCTTCTTCGAGCTCGCCCTTGGCCGCCAGGATCTGGACCTGTTCCTCTTCGAGGCCGGCCTCGGCCCGCTCCGGCCCCTGCACCTGGAGGCGCGGATCGAGGAGGCCGGGGAGCCCTTTCTCGTGCTCCGCGTCTCCTGGGCGGGGGAGGGGCCCGAACGTCTGGTCCTGACCGGGAACTACCGCTTCCCGAGCGCGGCCGATCCCGCCGGCTGGAGGCTCGAAGCGCCGCCGGTCCAGCTGACCCTCCTGCCCGGTGCGGCCGTGGACCTGATCCTGGCCCGGGGAGTGGGCGGCGAGGCCGGCCCGCTCTCCGGCGTCCGCGCCGGCCTGAGCCGCGTGCCGCTCCTTCCGGAGGCGAGGGCCGCCGCCCCGGGCCTCCAGGAACTCCAGGCTCGGACCCTGGCCTGGCTGCACCGGTAGAGAGGGCCCTTCATCCCTGAACTCGCCTAGAATCCCCGCGTCCTGCCCCGGCCGCCGTTCCGGCCCGTCTCCTTCCCCCCCGTGCTTCGCCGCCGCCCCGCTTCCCGCCGCTTCTTCCGCCCGGCTGCCATCCTGCTTCTGGGCCTCGCCGCCTGCAGCGGGGGGAGCGCCGAGGGGGTGCGCTGGCGCATCGCCGTCTGCCCCAAGGGCACGGCCCACGAGTTCTGGAAGGCGGTGGAGAAGGGAGCGCGCCGGGCCGACGCCGAACTGGGGCAGGTGGAGATCGTCTGGAAGGGGCCGGCCGGCGAGGGCGACGCCGACAAGCAGATCCAGCTCGTCGAGTCCTTCATCGCCGACGGGATGGACGGCATCTGCCTGGCGCCGCTGGACGCCCGCGCCCTCGGGGCACCCGTCCGCCAGGCCCTCGAGCGCGGCGTCCCGGTCCTGATCTTCGACAGCGGTCTCGCCGACGAGGCGATCCCCGTGGTCAGCTACGTGGCGACGGACAACCGCCACGGCGGCGAGATCGCGGGCCACGAACTGGCGCGGCTTCTCGGCGGCGAGGGCGAGGTCGTCGTGCTGCGCTATCTGGTGGGCAGCGAGAGCACCTACGAGCGCGAGGAGGGGGCGCTGGCGGCCTTGCGCCAGTACCCGGGCATCACCCTCCTCTCCGACGACCGGCACGGCGGCCCTGACGAGTCCTCGGCCATCCAGGTGGCGGAGAACCTGCTGGCCACCTACGGCGACCGGGTGGACGGCTTCTTCACGTCCAACGAGTCCAACCTCTCGGCCTTGATCACGGCGCTGGAGCGGGATCCGCGCGGGCTGGCCGGCAAGGTCCAGGTCGTGGGCTTCGACAGCGGCACGCGCGTCGTCGAGGGTCTGCGCCGCGGCGTCGTCCAGGCCATCGTCCTCCAGGATCCGGTGCGCATGGGCTACGAGGCGGTGAAGCGCATGGTGGACCACCTGGAAGGGCGCGAGGTCCCGAAGCGCATCCCCACGGGCGAGACCCTGGTCACGACCGGGAACATGGACGAGCCGCGGAACCGGGAGCTCCTCTTCCCCCTCGCCGATGGCTGAGGCGCCGGCGGTCCTGCTGCGCATGACCGGCGTCCGCCGGTCCTTCGGCCCGACCCGGGCCCTGGATGGCGTGGACCTGGAGGTCCGCAGCGGCGAGATCCACGCTCTCGTCGGCGAGAACGGCGCCGGCAAGTCCACCCTCATGAAGGTCCTGGCCGGCGTCCTGGAGCCCGATGCCGGGAGCATGGAGCTTGCCGGCCGGCCCTTCCGGCCCGCGGGGCCGGCGGCGGCGCGGCGGGCGGGCGTGGCCATGATCCATCAGGAGCTGGCCTTGTGCCCGGACCTGAGTGTCGAAGCGAACCTCCTCCTCGGCGTCGAGGCGGCCGGCCCCCTCGGCATCCTCCAGCGCGGCGCCAACCGCCGCCGCGCCCGCGCCGCCCTGGAGCGCCTCGGCCACGGCGACCTGGACCTGGAGCTTCCGGCCGGGCGGCTCTCCATCGCCCTGCAGCAGGGGGTCGAGATCGCCCGCGCCCTGGTCGCCGAGGCCCGGGTCCTGATCCTGGACGAGCCGACGAGTTCGCTCCCGGAGAGCGAGGCCGGGCGCCTCTTCCAGGTCCTGCGAGAACTCCGCACCCAGGGCCTGGGGATCGTCTACATCTCCCACTTCCTGGAGGAGGTCGAGGGGCTCTGCGACCGCTTCACGGTCCTGCGCGACGGCCGGGTCTCGGACTGCGGCCGGGTCGCCGAGGCCGCACCCGGCCGCATCCTGCGGGCCATGGTCGGGCGGGAACTCGACGAGCAGTTTCCCTCGGTGCCGCACCGCCCCGGGGAGGTCCTCTTGCAGGTGCGCGGCCTGGAGGGCCGGCACCGGCCGCGCGGCGTGGACCTGGACCTGCGCCGCGGTGAGATCCTCGGCCTCGCCGGCCTGGTGGGGGCGGGGCGCAGCGAGTTTCTGCGCTGCCTCTATGGCCTGGAGCCCGTGCGCCGGGGGGAGGTCCGCATCGCCAGGTCCCGTGGCTTCGAGGACCTGCCGCCGGGCTCGACCCGCCGTGCCATCGCCTGCGGCCTGGGCTTCCTCTCCGAGGACCGCAAGGACGAGGGCCTGGCCCAGGACCTCTCCCTCGCGGACAACCTGAGCCTCAGCCGTCTGGAGAGGTGGTCGCGCCGCGGCGTTCTCGACCTTGCCGCGCGGCGCGCGGCGGCCCGGGAACTCCTCGGGCGCGTCGGCTGCAAGGCCCGGGGGCCGGAGCAGGCGGTGCGCGAG
>JALUUN010000046.1 GCA_027021325.1 Planctomycetota bacterium | reverse complement strand
GCCGATGGCGGGAGTGCCGTTGCTGCCGGGGCAGCCCTGGCCGCGGGTCCAGGAGTCGGCGAAGGGGATCTGGCGGAAGAAGCGCAGGCCGTCGCAGGTGCCCTGGAGGAGGTCCAGGAAACCGTCCTCGTCGAGGTCCAACCAGAGGAAGTCGTGGTTGCCCTGGGTGTGCCAGTCCAGGGTGAGGCCGTTGTAGGGGTCGCTCAGGCCGTCCGTTCCCGACAGGCTCTGCTGGTTCAGGAGCAGAGCGAAGCGGCGGTTGCAGCCGGCGACGTCGGTGTCCACGTCGGCCACGCCGACGTCGAGGAAGCCGTTGTTGTCCACGTCGGCGCTGTGGACATTGCCGCCGAACTGGGCCGTGCGGCTGGAGCCGGTGACGTCAACGCGCTGGACCTGGATGCTGCCGTCGGGATTCGTGGCCAGGTTGATGAGCTGGTAGTCCTGGTGATCGGACTCGATGTAGAGATCCGGACGTCCGTCGTTGTTGTAGTCGGCTACATCCAGCATGTAGACCTCCTCGAAGGGCAGGAGCTGACGGCTCATGAAATGACCGGTACCGTCGTTCCAGAGGATCGGCAGGATCTTGGGCCCGAACAGGGTGGAGATCTTGACGATGTCCAGATACCCGTCGAGGTTGAAGTCCGCCATGGCGGTACCGGTGCCGAAGGCGGAGATCTCGAAACCCGGCGCCAGGCGCGTCGCGGTCTCGTCCGTGAAGTGCCCGGTCCCGTCGTTGATCAGGAGCCGGTCCTCCAGATCGTTGTCGTAGTCCACGAAGAAGAGATCCACGAAGCCGTCGCCGGTGACGTCGCCTACGGAGACCGCGCAGAACTGGGGGCCGGGGTTGAAGGCCGGCTGGTACCAGTTCGGCTCCTCGGCGAAGCCCTGCCAGACGCCGCCGGCGGCGCCCAGGTTCATCATGAGGCGCGGCGGATCGTCGAAGGTGGTGACGACGATGAGGTCGGTCCAGCCGTCGTTGTCCACGTCGGCGCAGGCCACGTCCCGGGAGTCGTCCGGGATGGCGAAGTCCGGGCAGTAGGCGGCGGTGCTCTCGACCAGGACGCCGTCCTCGTTCATGAGGAGGACGTTGGTCCTGGCGCCAGGCACGCTGAAGGGGACCTTGCGCACGACGACCACGTCGAGGTCGCCGTCGAGGTCGAAGTCCGCAGCAGCGAGGTCCTTCTCCTCCGGATCGGCGGTGGTGACCTGGGGCGGGCCGCTGATGCGCACCGCGGTCTCCTCGACGAAGTCCACCCACTGGGCGGGAAGCGGAGAGGCGGCACCGGAAGCCAGGAGGAGAACGGAGGGGAGGAGGGAAGAGAGGCTGGAGCGCATGGCGGTCACCGCAGCGATTGTCCCACACCCGGGCGTGGGGCGGCAGACTTCCGGCCCCGGGGCGTCAGGCCTTTCCGAAACGCCCGCTGCCCCCCTGCCGTAGGCTCTTCGTCCGCTCCCCGGGCCCGGCCCCGGGGCCTCCCCCTGGGATCTCGCAAAGCCCGTCTCTCCCCCATGTTGCGCACCCTCCTCCCCTTGGCCGCTGGCCTGATCCTGATCCCCGCCTCCCCCCTTGCCGGCGCCGGCGGAGGAGATCCCGGGGAGAGGGCCGGCGCCTCGAGCGCCTCCGGGCTCCTGCGCTACCCCGACATCAGCGCCGCCGAGGTGGTCTTCGTCTTTGCCAACGATCTCTGGGTGGTTCCGCGGGAGGGTGGCCTGGCACGGCCGCTCGCCAGCCCGCCGGGCGCCGACAGCCGGCCGCGCTTCAGCCCGGACGGCTCTCTCATCGCCTTCGCCGGCCACTACGAGGGCGATACCGACATCTACGTCATCCCCGCCGAGGGCGGGGTGCCCCGGCGCCGCACCTTCCACCCGGCCCGCGAGATCCTCTGGGACTGGACACCCGACGGCCGCATCCTCTACGGCAGCAACGCCGAGTCGCCGATGGGCCGCATGCAGCAGCTCTGGGTGACGGACGCCGCGAGCGGCGTCCCCGAGCGGTTGCCCCTGCCCTACGGCGGCAATCCCGCCCTCCACGCCGACGGCCGGCGCCTCGTCTACACGCCGCACTTCCGCGACACCCGCACCTGGAAGCGCTACATGGGCGGAATGGCGAGCGACCTCTGGCAGGTGGACCTGGAGGCCGGAACCAGCCTGCGCCTCACGGTGTGGGCCGGGACCGACAGCCAGCCCATGTGGCAGGGGGACACGCTCTGGTTCCTGAGCGACGCCGGCCCGGCGCACCGCCTGAACCTGTGGCGGATTCCGCCGGGCGGGCGCCGCGAACAGATCACCTTCCACGAGGACTTCGACGTCAAGTGGCCTTCCATCGGCCCGGGTCCCGACGGCGGCGGCGAGATCGTCTTCCAGCTCGGCGCCGAGATCCGGATCCTGGATCTCCGGACCCTGCAGGAGCGGGTCCTCGAGGTGAGCATCCCCGGCGACCGACGTGAGCCGATGTCCGTGGTCAAGGATGCTTCGAAGTGGATCCAGGGTGCCTTCCCTGGGCCGACCGGCAAGCGGGTCTTGGTCTCCGCGCGCGGCGACCTCTGGTCGCTGCCGGCCCAGGACGGACCGCCCCGGAACCTGAGCCGCAGCTCGGGCAGCGCCGAGCGCTTCCCCGCCTGGAGCCCGGACGGCCGCTTCGTCGCCTTCTTCTCGGACCGGGAGGGGGAGAACGATCTCTACCTCATGCCCGCCGGCGGCGGCGAGGCGCGCCGTCTGACCGACCTCGGGCCGGGCTACCGCCAGAACACCGACTGGTCTCCGGATTCGAAGTACATCCTCTTCACGGACAACTTCGGGGGACTGTGGCGCACCGAGGCCGAGAGCGGCGAGACCCGGCTCCTGGACCGGGACCCCTGGTCCTGGGACAACGGCAACGCCGGGCACTGGAGCTGGTCCCGGGACGGGCGCTGGCTGGCCTACGCCTTGAGCGAGGAGGCGCAGCCGGCCTGCAGCCTCTGGGTCCAGGACATGGAGAGCCTGGAGAAGCGGCGCCTGACCAGTGCCTTCCACGACGACCGCTCGCCGGCCTTCGACCGCCGTGGGGACTGGCTCTTCTTCACCAGCCACCGCCGCTTCCAGCCCACCTACAGCACCGTCGCCACGGACTTCATCTACAAGGACACCGGCGTGATCCTCGGTGTGCCCCTGCGTCCGGACGTGGAGCTGCCCTGGAGGCCGAAGGTGGACGAGGAGGAGGTGCGGGAGCCGGAGAAGGCCGGAGAGGGCGGCGGTGAGGCGGCTCCGGAAGAGGCCGGGGAGACGGCACCGGAGGCCGCCGATCCCCTGAGCGGCACCTGGACCGGGGAGCTGCGCGGTCCCGAGCCCCTGCTCCCCGGCGGCGTCCTGCCCCTGACCGTGGTTCTGGAGCTTGCTGCCGATGGCACCGTCACCGGCAGCATGGAGGTCCCGATCGGAAGCGGCACCCTCCAGGGGCAGTGGGAGGCGGCGAGCGGCCGCCTGACCGGCACCGTCGCCACCGACATCGGCGAGATCCTCCAGGTCGAGGCGACCCTGAAGGACGGGGTCCTGAAGGGGACCGTCACCCTGCAGGGCGTTCCCCTGGAGTTCGAACTGACGCGCTCCGGCGACGGCGGGGAGGAGGCGCAGGAGCTAGGGACCACTGGGCCGGACCAGGCCGTGGAGATCGTCTTCGAGGGCTTCGAGGAGCGGGCTCTCCAGCTGCCCGTTGGCACGGGGGTCTTCTCCGACCTGGCGGTGAACGACAAGAACCAGCTGCTCTTCGTGCGCCGCAACGACCAGGGTTCCTCGATCCTGCTCCTGGACCTGAAGGACGACGGCCGCACCGCCAGGACCGTTGCCGCCGGCGCCGGCGGCTTCCGCCTGACGGCCGACGGCAAGAAGCTCCTGCGCGGCGGCGGCGGCAAGTGGTTCCTCCAGGACGCGGCGGCCGGCGGCAAGACGCAGACGGTCCCGACCACCGGCATGCGCCAGCGCATCGAGCCGCGCCAGGAGTGGCGTCAGATGTTCCTGGATGCCTGGCGCAACATGCGCGACTTCTTCTACGACCCGAACATGCACGGCGTGGACTGGGCCGGCCTGCGCGACCGCTACCTGGCCCTGGTCGAGGTCTGCGGCAACCGCGAGGACCTGAACTACGTCCTCGGCGAGCTCATCGCCGAGCTCAACGTCGGCCATGCCTACCGCCGCGGCGGCGACCTGGAGTCGGCACCCGGCGTCGGCACCGGCCTGCTCGGCGCCGACCTGCGTCTGGACGATTCGGGGGTCTGGCGCTTCGCCGCCATCCACGAGGGAGCCTCCTGGGACAGCGAGGCGCGGAATCCCCTGCGGGCGCCGGACGTGGACGTGAAGCCCGGC
>JALUUN010000045.1 GCA_027021325.1 Planctomycetota bacterium | reverse complement strand
TCCTCGGCATGAGCGACGAGGAGCGGGACTCCCTGGTGGAGCGCCTGCGCGACAAGATGGAGACCAGCCGGAGCATCTGAGGAACCCATGGCCGCGCGCAAGACCCCGAAGAAGAAGAGCGCCGCCGCGAGCAAGGCGAAGACCGTGCGCAAGCGCGTTGCCAGGGGCCGGGTCGAAAAAACCACCCGCGACATGGCGCGGGCGACCCTGCAGTGCATCGAGGACGTCGCCCGCGCGGTGGCCACGAGCATCGATGAGTCCGGGCTCCCGAGCCTGCAGATGCCGCAGCGCAATCTGCGCAACGTCAGCTACGACAAGAAGACCGGCTACTTCGAGCTCAAGGGCAACCTCAAGACCCGGACCCTGGACGTCAACTCGGTCAAGACCTTCGCCCAGACGATCCGGCTCATGGCCCTGGCAAGGGAGATGGTCTCGGGCGACGACTTCGCCACCAAGCGGGAAGCCTACTACGTCTCCAAGAACTGGGCCGAGTGCAAGTTCAACGAACAGCGCGAATCGGACACGGTCCTCGATGACGTCGAGGGCATGTTCTCCATCCGCGACATCACCCGCGAACACCTGCGCTTCATCCCCGAGGAACACGGCGGATCCGTGGTCGGGCCTCTGGTGGTCATCGACCGCGACCCGGAGACCGGCGAGGAGATCCGGAGCGACTGCTCGGCCATGGGCTCGGGAGCCTATACCGTGCCCTCCTCCGTAGACCATCTGGGCCTGGAGACCACCGCCGAGTTCGTCCTCGCCATCGAGACCGGCGGCATGTTCCAGCGCCTCAACCACCACCGCTACTGGCGGACAGCCAACTGCATCCTGGTGGAGATGGGCGGCGTCCCGACGCGCGCCACCCGGCGCTTCATCCGGCGCCTGAGCGAGGACCTGAAGCTGCCGGTCTACGCCTTTGTGGACTGCGATCCCTACGGCATCTGCAACATCTACCGGACCCTCAAAGTGGGCTCCGGCCAGGCGGCCCATATCAATGCCCGTTTCTGTGTGCCGAAGGCCACCTTCCTGGGCGTCACGCCCCAGGACATCGTGGACTTCGGGCTCGAGGACGCCACCCACCGCCTGGTCGAAGTGGACGTCAAGCGCGCCCGCGACGCCATCAAGAACGACCCCTTCTTCCAGGCCCACCCCAAGTGGATCCGGGCCCTGAAGCAGCTCCTGAAGATGGGGGTACGCGCCGAGCAGCAGGCCTTCGCCAAGTGGGGCCTGAACTTCGTCCTCGAAGAGTACCTCCCGGCCAAGCTCAGAAAGCGCAAGAACTTCCTGCCCTGAGCCGCCGGGCGCGGCCGGTCTCAGCCGGAATCGCCGCGGCTCCTGGCACGCTTCGTGCAAGGAGGACTCAAGCCGGGGGGGGTAGGCCTCCGATGAGGGGCCTGGGCGAACCGGCCGCAGGGACGCGGCCGCGCCCGGCGCCATGTCCCCCAGGCCCCCCTCCAGCAACGCCGGTCTCTCTCTCCTCGAGATCCTCCTGGTCTCGGCGATCCTCCTGGTCCTGGCCGGAGTGGCGGTGCCGGTCCTGACCATGACCGTCGAGGACGCCCGGGACACCTCCTGCGAGCAGCAGCTGCAGCGGGTCCGGACCGCCATCGACTACTACAAGTTCCAGCACCTGGAGCTGAACCCGGGCTACGACCCGGAACTGGACGAGTGGACCCTGGACGCCTTCCTGGCCCAGCTGCTGACGGCCAGCGACCAGGCGGGCTTCACCGCCGCCGTGGGCAGCGTCGGCTATCCCTTCGGGCCCTATCTCACAGAGGGCATCCCGGCCAATCCCTACAACGACCTGGACACGATCCTGTTCCTGGAACCCGGGCGGAGCGGCGCCGGCCTGCCGGATGACTCGACCGGCTGGGTGTACGACGCCGACGACGGCAGTTTCCGGGCCAACTCCAGCGGCCTCACCCAGGACGGCAAGCCCATCTACGAGCTGTGAGAGACCCCTTTCGGGAACGGCCCCTGCGCGCCCTGGCCGCCAGCATCGCCTTCCTGCCCGTGGCCTGGGCGATCACGAACCTCTGGTTCCCCGCCGGCGAACTCCCCGAGGTCCGGAGTGAGGCGGCTCCGGCCGAAGCCGCCCCGGCCCCTGCGATTCCCCTGCAGGACGATGCGAGCCCGCCCGGCTCCCCGGAACGCTCCCACGCGGAGATCCGGCATCCCTGAACTCGCCATACACGAAGGAACATGAAGGTGCTTCGTCAAAGCACCCCGGTGGCCATCCACTACGGGGGCCTCGAGACCCGGGTCCTGCAGCTCCACGGCCGTCCCGGCTCCTGGACGATCCGCGTCGCCGCCACCCTGCACGGTCCCGGCCCGCACCGGGACGCCGCGGCGATGGACGCCCTGGCCACCGGCCTGAGCGGAATCCGGAGACGCGGCCGCGACTGCCTGATCGGCCTGAGCGCCGAGGCCATCGACATCAGCCTGGTGCCGGTGGAGGAGGCCCAGCGCCACCGCAAGGCCCAGATCCTCCGGGACCGCGCGGCCCGCGCCGTGGAGGATCCCGAAGGCGTCACCTACCGCTCCCTGGAGCTCGGCGGCGTCTCGCCGGAGGGAGCTCCGGCTCGCGACGAGTATCTGCTCCTGACCCTGGGCCAGGGCGTCCTGCGCCGCTGCACCGAGACCGCCGAGGCGGCGCGCCTGCGCCCTGTCGGCCTGGAGGCCGACGCCTTCGCTCTCGCCCGGCTGCACGCCTTGCAGGGCGCCGACCACGAAGGCGCCTGCGGGTTCCTCCACCTGGGCTTCGAGCACTCCTTCTTCGGCATCCTCCACGAGGGGGAGGTCCGCTTCCTGAAGCCCCTGCAGGTCCACGCCGGACGCATGCTCCAGGCCCTGGAGCGGGGCCTGCCCGGCGAGGACGCCGGCGCGGCCCCCGGGGCAGCAGAGGAAGCGGCTGTGCCTGCGGAAGGCGGAGGCCTGCCGGCCGGCGTGCCGCGAGTGGATCCGAGCCATCTCCTCACGAGCCCCGCAGAGGGCGGTCTGCCCTTCCCGGCGGAACTGGCCGAGTCCTTCGGTGCCGGCCCGGCCGCGGAACCGGAGGCCGAAGAAGCGCACCAGGAGGCCGGCCGCGAGGAGGCCGCCGCACCGGGCCTTCTCGACCTCCTGACCGCCGGCGGCGAAGCCGGTGCCGCAGCGGCCCCGAAGCCGGACCCGGAACCCGCTCCGGATGCGGAAGCGGTTGAGGAAGACCACGCCGCTCCGGCCACGGCTCTCCTCGAGGAACCCCGGGAAGCCTCCGCCGAAGGGGACGACGCGGAAGCCGAACCCCGGGCCTACCGCCAGCTGCGACGGGTCCGCGTCCTCGCCGAGGAGCAGGCGCATCGTGTCCTCCATGCCCTGCGTCTGGAAACCGAGGCCCTGGCCCAGGAGGTCCGCGCCTGCCTGCGCCACTTCCACAACCGCCACCCCGGCGCCCGGGTCCACGACATCCGCCTGAGCGGCTTCGGGGCCGACCTGCCGGAGATCGGGACCGCTCTCGGCTCGGCCTTCGGCCTCCCCGTCGAGAAGGTCCGGCCCTTCAGCTCCCTGGGGATGCCGGTGTCCCGGCGTCTCTCCGAGGAGGAACACCTCTGGGCCGTGGCCGTCGGTCTTGCCTTGAGGGTCTGCGCATGAAGACCGCCGACTTCCTCCCCGCCTCCCGCTTCCTGGACTGCCTGGACCGGCGCAAGACGCCGGGACGCGTCCTGAAGCTCCTTCTCTACGCCGGCTTCTGCCTGGTCCTGGCCGCCGGAGCGCGCTTCGAAGCCGATCGTCAGGAGCGCCTCGCCCAGGAGGCCGAGCAGCCCGATGAAGCCGCCCTGGAGGCCGGACGCCGGCTGGAGGCGGTGTACCAGGAGATGCAGGACTACGCCCTGCGTCTCGATCCCCTGGCCGAGCACCTGAAGCTGCCCCGCATCGGGCCGGTGCTCGCTGGTCTTCCGGAAGCAGCCGGGCGTCGCGTCCTCCTGCGCCAGGTGAGCTGGCGCCACG
This sequence comes from Planctomycetota bacterium, assembly GCA_027021325.1. GTDB lineage: Bacteria > Planctomycetota > UBA1135 > UBA1135 > UBA1135 > JALUUN01. The sequence goes on along the minus strand of JALUUN010000045.1, from coordinate 372 downwards.
AGCTGCGCACCGAGAAGAAGGGCAGCAAGCGTCTGATCGGCGACGTGGTCATGAACGTGGCGGCCTCGGTGCGCGGCGACGAGCCCCTGCTGCGGCTTCCCGAAGCCCTGCGCGAATTCGCCGGCTACCGCGAAGCACGCACCATCTCCACCCAGGTGGACGAGGAGCATCTCGACTCGGTGGATGCCGTAGTCGAGCTGAAGGGCGACCTGCAGCTTCCCTCCTACCTGTCCCGCAAGAAGTGATCCGTGCCATGGCCCTCACTCCGCGCAAGGCCCTCTTCCTCACGGGTTTCGTGGCTCTCCCCCTGGTCACCCATCTGGCGGCCGTGCAACCAGCCCTGGACACGCGCTCCGAGGCCATCGAGCGCCA
>JALUUN010000044.1 GCA_027021325.1 Planctomycetota bacterium | reverse complement strand
CTGGCGGTCGCGGCGGATCACCTGGGCGAGGCCGCGGCCCTCCTCGATCTCCGCCACCCGGGCCAGGGGCAGGCGCAGGCCGCCGGGGGCGGTGACCCGCAGCTCGCGCAGCAGCCGGTCGGACTCGCGCAGTTCCTCCGGATTCCGCACCAGGAGGTCGGCGGGATCCCGGTCCAGGCGCAGGATGGTGGCGCGGTCGCCGGCGAAGGCTCCCAGGACCTGGCGCGCCAGTTCCGCCTCGGTGAAGCCCAGGAGCCTTCCCTCCTCGGTGAGCCGGAAGCGCAGCTCGCGGCTGCCCGGCTGCAGGTCGTCGCGCAGATCCACGACGCCGACCTGGCGTGCCAGGTGGTCCTCCAGGCGGCGGGCGGCCTCGCGCAGGTCGGCGATGGAGTCGCCCCGCACCTTGATCTCGATGGCGTTGCCCACCGGCCCGGCCTGGGGATCGGCGAAGTCGAAGCGGCGCACGCCCTGGACCCCGCGCAGGCGCCGGCGCAGATCCTCCTGGATCTCCTCGGTCGTGCGGCGGCGGCCCGCGCCCTCAGCCAGCTCCACGAAGATCTGCCCCAGATGCTGGCCGGAGATGTAGTTCGACTGGTCGCGGAAGTTGGCGCCGGTCAGGGTCACGAAGGACTCCAGCTCCCCGGGCGGCAGGCTCCCGACGGCCTCCTCGAACTGGCGCATGGTCTGGTGGGTCTGCTCCAGGGAGTTCGTGGTCGGCGTCTCGACGTTGAGGAAGAAGAGCTTGGCCTCGAACTTCGGGAACAGGGTGAACTTCAGATGCCGCCAGGGCAGGAGCAGACCGGCCAGGACCATGAGGCCGCAGGCGGCGAGGAGGAGCGGATAGCGATGGCGTACGCAGCTGCGCAGGGCCCGTCCGTAGAGGGCCTGGAGGTGGCGGTACCAGCGGCCGGGCGTGCGGCCGGCGGGCGCCTGCGGGGCGGCGTCCTCGACGGCGCGGGCCTCTGTGTTCGGGGCCGGCTTCGCCGGCAGGGCCGGAATCCAGTCGCCGAAGTGGGTCGGCAGGACGACCAGGGCCTCGAACAGGGAACTCAGGAGGGCGAAGCCCGCCACCCAGGGAACCGGCTCCATCCACTGGCCGACCTCCCCCTCGATCATGAGCATGGCGCCAAAGGCGGCGACCGTGGTCATCACCGTCGTGATGACCGGCCAGATGACCTCGAGGGTGCCGGCCAGGGCCGCATCCCGGGGCGGCAGCCCCGCCTCGTAGTAGCGGAAGCAGTTCTCGACGACCACGATGGCGTCGTCCACCACCAGGCCCAGGACCAGGATGAAGGCGAACATGCTCAGCATGTTCATGGTGATCCCCATCCCGGCCATGACGATGACCGCGCCGAACACCGCCACCGGGATGCCGGCCGCCGTCATCAGGGCGACGCGGGCGTCCAGGAACAGCCAGAGGATGACGATGACGATGGCGAGTCCGAAGAAGCCGCTCTGCAGCAGGGTGCGCAGGCGGTTCTTCACGTACACCGACATGTCCGAACTGACCCCGGCGCTGAGGCCGGGCGGCAGCTCGGAACGCGCCTCCTCGACGATTCTCTCGATCTCCTCGACCATGCGGATCATGTCTCCCTCACGGTCCTTGGAGATCTGGAGGCTGATCGAGGGATAGCCGTTGTAGCGCCCCAGGGTCGTGTTCAGCTCGAAGTCGTGGCGGACGCGCCCGAGATCGCCGATGCGCAGGTAGGTGCCGTCGGGAAGACCGCGCACGATGCGCCGCTCCAGGGCCTCGGGGTCGGTCTCCTCGCCCAGGACACGCAGGACGATCTGCCCGGCCTCGGTCTCCAGGGAACCCCCGGGGAGGTCCAGGACCTGGGCGCCCAGGGCGCGGCTGAGATCGGCCAGGGTCAGGCCGTAGCGCTCCAGGACCTCGGGCTCCACCTCGACCCAGATCTCCGGGTCGCGGTAACCGAAGGGGGTGACGGCGGCGACGTGGGGCACCGCCTTGATGCGTTCGCGCAGCCGGTCGGCGGCTCTCCGCATCCGGGTCTCGGGGACGGTGCCGAAGAGATTCACCGTGATCACCGGGAAGGTGGTCTTGACCTCGGCGATGCGCGGGTCCTCGGCGTCCTCGGGCCAGTCCTCGATGGCGTCGATCTCCATGCGCAGCTCGTCGAGCCAGGCCTGCATCTCGGTGCCCTCTCGGACCTTGACCAGGACCCGCGCCCAGCCGTGCTGGCTGTAGCTGGTGATCTCGTCCGTGCCCTGCAGGGAATCCGCCGCCTCCTCCACCGGGATCACGAGCAGCCGCTCGATCTCCTCCGGCGAGGCGTTCGGGTAGCGGACCTGGATCTCGGCGGTACGCAGCGAGAAGTCGGGGAAGACCTCCCGCGGCAGGCTGCCCAGGAGCATGCCGCCGATCAGCACCACCCCGAGGAAGCAGAGGTTGCTGGCGACCGGATGGGTGACGAAGAAGCGGACGATGGCGCGCATGGCCGCGGCTCAGCCCTCTCCGCTGCCGTCCCCGGGCGGTTCGGCGGCCAGAGGCGGTCCGGCGGGCGGCGCCTCGGCAGCCGCCGGCAGCCGCTCGACGAGGCTCAGGAGGCCTCCGTCCTCGAGCACCTCCAGGTTGTCCACCACCAGGAGGTCGTGGGCGGCGAGGCCGTCGCGAACCGGGAACCAGGTACGCCCCGCCTCGTCCACCAGGGGCCGGCCGAGACGCAGGCGACGCTCGCGGGCGCGGACGATGTCCCCCTCGGCTTCGGCGACGAAGGCCCGGGGGCTGCCGCCGCGGACCACGTACTCGTGGGGCCGGATCCACAGGGCCTCCTCGCGGCCCAGGTCCACGCCGATCTCGGCAAAGGCCCCCGCCGGCAGGCGCAGGTCGGGGTTGTCCACCTCGATCAGGAGTTCCCGGTGGCGCAGGCTCGCCGCCGCCGGATCCAGGCCGAGGATGCGCCCGGGCGCTTCCAGGGCCTCACCGCGGGCGTCCAGGAGGGCCGGGAAGCGGACCCGGACCGCCCGCGAGGCGTCCAGGCCCAGGGAGTCCTCGTTGGGGATCCGCCCGCGCAGCCGCAGGCTGCGCCGGTCCACGACCTCGCAGACCACGGAACCGGGCAGGAGAAGGTCCCCGACCTCGGCGCGCACCGCTCGCACCTCGCCGCGGAAGGGAGCATGCAGGACCGTGCGCTCCAGCTGGTCCTGCGCCCGGTCCAGGCGCGCCCGGGCCTGGGCGACGCCGGCCTCGGCCACCGCCAGGGCGGCCTCGGCACTGGCCAGCTGGTTCTCCAGCTGCTCGACCCGATCGGCCGCCGCCAGCCAGGCCGCCTCGGTCTGGTCCACGACGCTCGGCGCCGTGTCCCCGCTGGCGGCCAGACCGCGCTGGCGTTCGAGCTCGCGCTCGGCCAGGGCGGCGCGGGCCCGGGCGTTCTCCAGGCTGCGGGCGAGGCCGTCGCGGTCGGCCCGGGCCTGCTCCGCCCGCGCCCGGGCCATGGCCAGCCCGGCCTCGGCGTCCTGGAGCTCCAGCTCCGCCGGCTTCCGCTCCAGGCGCAGGATCTCCTCGCCCGCCTCGACCCGACCGCCGGTCTCCAGGGCCTCGTGGCGCCAGACCACCCGGCCGCTGCGCTCGGCGGCGGGCAGGGCCCGGCGGCGGGGCTCGGTGTCCCCGTAGATCCAGAGCAGCCGCAGGCGCTCGGCGGGCAGGAGCTCGCGCACGGCCACCGGCGTCGGCTCGGGCTCCGGCGCCTGCTCCCGGGGCGGCTCGGGCCGGCTGATCCACAAGGCCAGGCCGCACAGCCCCAGGACCACGACCACGCCCAGGGCCGAGATCCAGGGGGAGACATGGCGTCGCTTCATGGACTTCCTCCTCCGTCGGGCCGCCCAAGCGACCCTTCAAGGCACGATTCCGGGCCGGCACTGGACGGCCCCCGCGGCGGACGGGACAATGCCCCGTCCCACCTGGAGAATCGTGGCCAAGAAAAGCATTCCGATCGAGGTCGACGCCTCCCCGGCCGGCACCTGTCACTGGCGGGTCTCCGTCCAGGTGCCGGTGGAGCGCGTGCAGCAGGAATTCGAGCGCGTGTACCGGGCGGCGGCCCGGCAGATGCGCCTCAAGGGCTTCCGCCCCGGCAAGGTGCCGCTGGCGGTCGTGAAGCGCCATTATGCCGGCAGCCTCACCGAGGAGGCCAGGAGGGAACTGCTGCAGAACGTCCTGGCCGACGCCATGGAGACCGCCGGCATCCGGCCGCTGCGCATCCTCGACTTCGACGCCGACGCCATCGAGGTCGCCGAGGACCAGCCCCTGGCCTTCGAATTCGAGGTCGAGACCGCTCCCGAGATCGAGCTGGCCCCCTGGGAGGAGTGCGGAGTCGAGCCGGCCGGGATCGAGCCCTCCGAGGAGCAGCTG
>JALUUN010000043.1 GCA_027021325.1 Planctomycetota bacterium | reverse complement strand
CAGGCAGGCCGGATGCAGATCGCCCTCGGCCTCCAGGGCCGCCATGTGCCGGTCCAGGGCCGCCTTCCAGGGCGCTTCCTGGGCGGCGGCCGGCGCCGCCAGGAAGAGGGCGGCGAGGAGGCCGGCCTCAGTCCTCGTCCGGACGCACCCCATCGAAAGCCAGGGCGTGGACCGTGGCGGCGAAGAGCCGGGCCACCGCGCTCATCTTCTCGGCGTTGATGCGTTCCGGCCGGTCGCCGGGCTGGTGGTAGACGGGATTGCTGTCGAGATCGCCCTCGAAGAAGAAGAGAGCCGGCAGGCCGGCGCGGTAGAAGGGGAACTGGTCGCTGCGGGCGTAGAGGTCGCGGCCGGACTCCAGGTCCAGGCGCAGGCGCAGGCCGGCACGCTTGCGCTGTTCCCGGAGCAGGCGCGCCCAGGCCGGCCGGTCCCAGACCCCGCCGATGTTCATGCTGTGCTCCGGCCCCATGCCGACCATGTCCATGTTCAACATGCAGACCGCCTCCTTCAGGGGCAGCAGCGGCTCCCGCGTGTAGGCGAAGGAGCCGAGCAGCCCCTTCTCCTCGCCGCTGAACCAGAGGAAGAGGAGCGTCGTCTGCGGCGAGGTGCCGGCGAAGGCCTCGGCCACCTCCAGGAGGGCGGAGCTGCCGCTGGCGTTGTCGTCCGCTCCGGGATGGACCACCTGCATGCCGCCGGTGGGACTGAAACCCAGGGGCTCGTAGCCGACGTGGTCCAGGTGCGCACCGAGCAGGATGTGGCCGGTCTCCGGCCGGGTGCCGGGGATGCGCGCGGCCAGGTTGTAGAGCCTCAGCTCCTCGACCACGAGCTCGGCGCGCAGGCGGACCCGGGTGCCTCGCGGCGCCCGGAGGTGCTTCGGCTTGTGGCGCCGGTCGATCCCCTGGTGGTAGCGCTCGAGGTCCTCGTCGAAGAGGCGTCCGGCGGCCTCCCGGGAGACGCTGAAGACCGGGACCGGCAGCTGCAGGCGCCGGTTCGCCGGATCGAATCCGCGGCGCACGACAACCGGCAGGTGTCCGGGGAGCGGTGCGGAGGCCTCCGGGAAGGCGCCGGGGTCGGGAACCAGCACCAGAGCGACGCCGCCGGCCTTGCGCACCGCCTCGGCCTTGGTCCGGAGCTGGCTGTACCGGGTCGGCTCGGCGCCGTCGAAGGTCCTGTTCTTCGGGTTGTCGGCCCGGGGTTCGCGGCTGAAGGCGAAGACCACGCGGCCCTGGACCCGGGACTCCGGCAGGTCCTGCCACCGTTCCGAACGGGCGTCGATGGCGTAACCGACGAAGAGCGGCTCGCCTTCGACCTCCTCCAGGGCGCTGCCGGGCAGGGGCAGGAAGTCGCGGCCGGGTTCCAGGAGAGTCTCCTCGCCCTTGCGGTCCACGACGGCGATGCTCGCCCCCGGACCGGCCTGGAGGGCCGCTACGGTGTAGGGCACGCGCCAGGAGCCTTCGGGGCCGGCGGGCTCCAGACCCAGCTCCTCGAGGCGCTCTTCCACCCAGCGGGCGGCGCGCTCGAAGCCCGGCGAGCCGCTGTCGCGGCCCTCCATCTCCGGGCCGGCCAGGATCTCGACCCGGCTCCGGCAGTCCTCCGGGGTGATGGAGGCCAGGGCCGTCTCCAGGAGGCCGGCGCTCTCCGGCGCCTGGGCGGCGAGCCCTCCGCCCAGAGCCACGAGGAGCCCCAGACGGAGGGCGAGGACGGGAAGGCGGGAGCGGGTCCGGCGCATGGGCGGGCGCCTCCGGAGTCGGCCCGGAGGCGCCGTATCCTAGCCGGAGGGGCTTCCCCGGCCGGCAGGGCCGTAGCCCTCCGGATGCTCCCGATGCCAGCGGAGCGCACTCCCGACGATCTCCTCGAGACGGCTGTGGCGCGCCTCCCAGCCGAGCTCCCGCGCCGCCCGCGTGGGGTCCGCGACCAGGACCGGCGGATCCCCGGGCCGGCGCGGCCCGGCCTCCCAGGGCACCGCGGCACCGGCGGCCTCCTCCACCGCACGCAGGATCTCGAGGACCGAGTGGCCGCGCCCGGTGCCGAGGTTCCAGGCCCCGGAGGCGCCGCCTTCCAGGAGGTGCTCCAGGGCGCGGACATGGGCCTCGGCCAGGTCCAGGACATGGATCCAGTCGCGGACACAGCTGCCGTCGGGGGTGTCCCAGTCGAGGCCGTGGACGACGAGACGATCGCCCTCGGGCAGGCGGCCGAGGGCGGCCTGCAGGGCCCGCGGCAGGAGGTGGGTCTCCGGGCGGTGGTCCTCGCCGTGGGCGCCCGAGGGATCGGCGCCGCAGGCGTTGAAGTAGCGCAGGAGCGCGCAGGGGCCATGCCCGGCGGCGGCCCGGTCCCGGAGCAGGCGCTCGCAGGCGGCCTTGGTCGCGCCGTAGGGGTTCACCGGCTCCTGGGGATGGTCCTCGTCCAGGGGCAGGCGCCGGGGCAGGCCGTAGGTGGCGCAGGTCGAGGAGAAGACGAAGGGAAGACCCGGGAGCGCCTCGGCGAGGTGGATAAGGGGCACCAGGTTCGCGTGCCAGTAGCGCTCGGGCTGCTCCACGGACTCGCCGACGTAGGCCCGGGCGGCGAAGTGCAGGACGCCGTCGAAGCGGCGTCCCTCCAGGAAGGCGCGGAGCTCGGACCGGCGGCGCAGATCGAGGACCGCGAGTTCGCCCGGCCAGGCGGCGCGGTGGCCCTCGGAGAGGTCGTCCACGACCGTGACCCGGTGGCCGCGTTCCTGGAGAAGGCGTGCGGTGGCGCTGCCGATGTAGCCGGCGCCGCCGGTGACGAGGAGATCCATGGCCGCATCCTGGCCCGGAGGCCGGACGGCCTCAAGCCTCAGGGACGGCCGGCCAGCCAGACGCTCCAGGCCCGGGCCAGACGCTCCCGCTCCGCAGCGTCCGGATCCAGCTCCGGAGACAGGCGCTCGCCGGTCAGTTCGTGGAGGGCCTTGCGCACGGCGCGAAAGACCGAGCGGTCGGCCGGGTCCAGGGCGGCGACGAGCTCCGGCACGACCTGCGCAGATCCGAGGCGCTCCAGGGTGCGGGCACATTCCCGGCGCACCCGCGGGTCCTCGTGGTGCAGCCAGGGAGTGAGGCGCGGAGCCAGGGCGGCGGCCTCCGCGCCCGCGGCGCGCAGGCCCAGCTCGCGCAGGGCGAGGACCACGATCTCCGCTTCCGGATCGCGGCAGATCTCCTCGAAGAGGGCGAGCTCCCCTTCGAAGGAGGCGCCGCTCAGCAGATCGAAGGCGGCCCGGCGGCGGGCGGGGTCGGCCTCGCGCAGGACCACCTCCCGCGCCTCCTCCACGGTCTCCGGCGGCCGCAGGCCGCGCAGGACCTCGAGCCGGCCGAGGCCGGCGCGCTCTTCCGGGTCCAGGGGCACCCCCTCCAGATCCAGGGCCTGCCGGGCGAGGCGCAGGGCGCCGTCCAGGTCGCCGCCGCGCTCGCGCAGACGCGAGGCGGCCATCAGGAGGAGACCGCGTTCGGGGACGCGTTCGTCGCCGGCGAGACGCTCCAGGGCGGTCGCCGCGTCCAGGGGCAGGCCGGCGCTCTCGTAGAGGTCGGCCAGACCGCGCAGGGCCAGGATGCGGGCCTCGGGGTCCTCGGCCACCGCCTCGAGGAGCAGGACCCCCTCCAGGGGCCGGCCCAGGGCGCCCAGGTCCCGGGCGAGGGCGAGGCGCAGGCTCAGATCCTCGGGGCGGCGCAGGAGGAGCTCCTGCCGCCAGCGGGCGGCGCTCCCGCGGTCCCCGAGCCCCTCGGCGGCCTGGATCCGGCGCAGGATCCAGAGGTCGCCGGGTTCCCCGCCGGCGCGGATCTCCTCCAGCAGGCGGGCGGCCGCGGCCCAGTCCCCGGCCTCCTCGGCGGCGACCAGGGCGGCCTCCGGCGAGGCCAGGTTCCCGGGGCCGGTGCCCGGCAGCCAGGGCTCCTCGGCCTCCTCGCCGGCACCGGAGCAGGCGCCGGCCAGGAGCAGGAGGAACAGGTGGCGCCTCACCCGGTCCTCCAGGGAGCGAGCTGCTCCCAGAACCCGGGGAAGGACTTGGCGACGCAGCCGGGGTCCCGGACCTCGAGCCAGGGGCTGCGCAGGGAGGCGATGCCCGCGGCCATGGCCAGGCGGTGGTCCTCGGCCGGGTCGTAGGCGCGCCGGTCTCCCAGCGGTGCGGCCGGCAGTCCGCCGCCGGGGATGCGCAGACGGCCGCCCTCCTCGTGGACCTCCTGGCCGAGGAGGGCGAGGAGGCGCTCGATCCCCTGGACCCGGTCGGACTCCTTGAAGCGGAGGCGTCCGACCCGCTCCAGGAAGGCGCCGGCGGGCAGGTGGGCGCCCAGGACGGCCAGGGCCGGCCCGGCGTCGGGAGCCTCCTCGAGGTCGAAGACCAGGGGCTCTGCAGGGGCCCGCCCGG
>JALUUN010000042.1 GCA_027021325.1 Planctomycetota bacterium | reverse complement strand
CCTCGACATCCCCGCGGGGTCCATCTACGGCTTCCTGGGACCGAACGGCGCCGGCAAGACGACGACCATCCGTATGGTCCTGGACATCATCCAGCCCAGTTCCGGAAGCATCACGGTGCTCGGGGCTCCCTCTGCCTTGCAGGTGCGGGAGCGGATCGGCTACCTGCCCGAGGAGAAGGGGCTCTACAAGAAGATGAAGGCCTGGGCCATCATCGCCTACTTCGCGAGCCTCAAGGGGATGAACCGGCGCGAGGCGAAGCGGCGCGCCTTCGAACTCCTGGAGCGCTACGGGCTCAAGGACTTCGCCAGCGCCCGTACCGAGGCCCTGTCCAAGGGCATGGGGCAGAAGGTCCAGGTCCTGGCCTCCATCGCCCACGACCCCGACTTCGTGATCCTGGACGAACCCTTCAGCGGCCTTGACCCGGTGAATCAGCAGGTCATGGAAGAGGTGATCCAGGATCTCAACCGCCGCGGCAGCACGATCATCTTCTCGACTCACGTCATGGCCCACGCCGAGCGGATCTGCGACCGGATCCTGCTGATCGCCAAGGGCAGCAAGGTCTTCGACGGCACTCTGGAAGAGGCGCGGCGCCTGGTGCCGAGGAAGGTGCGCATCCGGACCGCGGACGACGTTGCCGGCCTGCGCGGCCTGCCCGGGGTCCAGAGCCTGCAGCCGGTGGAGCAGGCGGACGGGAGCCGTGAGGTCTGGGACGTCTACCTGGATGAGCAGGGCAGTGCCGAGGAGGTCCTGCAGTTCTGCTTCGAGCACCGCATCCGCCTGCTCGCCTTCGACCGCAGCGAACCCTCTCTCCACGACGTCTTCGTCCACCTGGTGGGTCCTGAGGCCCGGGAGGCGAGCCTGCGATGAGATACGCCTTCCTCGTGGCCCTGCGGGAGTACGCCGAGAACGCCCGGACCAAGGGCTTCTGGATCGGCATCGTCATGTTCCCGGTGGTCATCGCCCTGGCGATGACGGTCATGGAGTTTCTCCAGACCAAGGCCATCCCGACCCGCGACTACGTCCTGGTGGACCAGTCCGGAAGCCTGGGCGAGGTCATCGAGCAGGCCGTGCGCCGCGCGCAGGCGCGCAAGAACCTGGAAGCTTGGCAGGCCTATGCCCGGAAGTACTACACCGAAGAGGCGCGCGCCGCCTTCGGCCAGGAGCCCGGGCGCCTGGATCCCGGCAGGATCCGGATGGGGACCCTGGACTTCGAGAAGTTCCAGCAGGAGATCTTCCGTGCTCGTCCCGAGCTCCTGGACATGGTCTCCACCGTGGAGGGATGGGAGCGCTACAAGCAGCAGAGCGCCCGTTTCCTGCGCGAGGACCGGCCGCCTTTCCAGGAGCCGCGGCTGTCCTTCCAGCGCGTGGCCCTGCCGCCGGACGTGGATCCCCAGGCCCCCCTGGAGGAGATCGCCGAGGCCCTGAAGCCCTATCTGAACGGGCAGAGGAGCTACGAGGTGGAGGGCAGGAAGGTCGAGCTCTTCGCCGCGATTCTGGTGCCGGAGGAGGTTCAGTCCCACATCACCCGCGGTCTCGAGGAGCGCGCCCTGCGCCTCGCCGAGCAGATGGCTGCCGACGGCGAGGCCGCGCCGCGTTATGGCGTCCAGTACTGGGCCGCCAACCTGGCGGACAAGGACCTGCTGGAGGTGGTGCGGAACGGTCTCCGCGACTACGTCGAGAAGCGGGAGTTCGAACGCCTGGGCCTGGACCTGGAGCTCGTGCGCCGGGCCCAGCAGGCCGAACTTCCGGTCCTCAGCCTCAACGCCGCCAAGGCCCGGGGCGAAGAGGAGGAGACCCTGGCCGACTTCCTGCGCCAGTGGGCGCCGTCGGGCTTCACCTACCTCCTGTGGGTGGCCATCATGACCGTCGCCCAGATGCTCCTGAACAACACGATCGAGGAGAAGTCCAATCGCCTCATCGAGGTCCTGCTCTCTTCGGTGACCGCCGGCGAGCTGATGATGGGCAAGCTGATCGGCATCGCTGCCATCGGCCTGACCATGATGACGGCCTGGGTGCTGAGCCTGCTCGGACTGCTCTACTGGAAGGCCGGCCCGGAGGCGGAGTGGGCCTTCGATCTCCTGAGCGTGGTTCTGGACGGCAACCTGATCCTGTACTTCGGGATCTACTTCCTCTTCGGCTACGCCTTCTACGCCAGCATCTTCCTGGCCATCGGCAGCGTCTGCAACACGATCAAGGAGGCCCAGAACTTCATGGGGGTGGTCATGATCTTCCTCATGGCACCGATGTTCCTGTTGTTCTTCATCCCCAAGGATCCGCACGGGCCGCTGGCGACCATCACCTCCTGGATCCCCCTGTATACGCCCTTCGTGATGATGAACCGCGTCGGGGCGAGCCCGCCTCCCTCCACCTTCGAGATGGCCGGGACCATGCTCCTGGCGGCGGGCAGTGCAGTCCTGATGCTCTGGCTCTGCGGCCGCATCTTCCGCATCGGCATCCTGCGCACCGGACAGCCGCCGAAGTTCCTGGAGATGCTGCGCTGGCTGCGCTCCGAGCCCGGAAGCCGCCGCAGCAGCTGAGAGCCCGCGGCTTCAAGGAAGAGGGATGCGCGGTTTCTCTTCCAGAGGCGGCGCCGGGCGTCGTTCCCGGGCTGCTTGTTCAAGAGGCGCGAAGGCCCGCTCCAGCTCGGCCAGAAGCGCCTCCAGATCCAGGCCCAGGAAGCGCGGGCGGAAGGGCTCGAGATAGCGGCGGCCGCTGCGTGAGAGCTTGAGGGCTCCGGCTGCGTTGCCCCGTTCCCAGTGCAGGAAGGCGACGGCGATCTGGATCAAGCCCTTCCAGAAGCCGGCGCTGGAGTCGCCGATCTCCTGCCAGCGCTCCTCCCAGGCCTCGTGGGCGTCGTAGTAGCGCCCCTCGTTGAAGAGGCGGAGGCCTTCCAGGAGTTCCGCCGGCGGCTGCGCCATCGCCGGAGCATAGCCGCTTCGCCGATGCACCTTCCGGGTGCCCTTGGGCCCCTCCCCGGGCACGGCTATAAGGAGGCCCCGATGCCGGTCCCGTCCCCGTTCCACGAGCGCACGGCCCCGCTCTGCTCGAGCGGGCTGTGGAAGGACTGGGCCGGCTGGCTGGCGGTGCGCTCCTTCGACGACCACCCGGAACCGGAGTACTTCGCCGTGCGCACGGCCTGCGGCCTCCTTGACGTCACCCCCCTCTTCAAGTACCGGGTGCGTGGCCCGGGAGCCGCGGCTTTCCTGGCCTGGGTCATGACTCGCGACATCCGCCGGCTGCGGCCCGGGCGCGTGGCCTATTGCACCTGGACCGACCGGCACGGAAAGATGCTCGACGACGGGACGGTCATGCACCTCGGTGGGGACCAGTACCGGGTGACCGCGGCCGATCCCGCCTTTGCCTGGCTGGCACGCTCGGCCCGGCGCTTCCCGGTGGAAATCGAGGACGAGACCGAGGCTCTTGCCGCCCTGGCCTTGCAGGGGCCCCGTTCCCGGGAAGTCCTGGAACACCTCCTGCAGGAGGATCCGGGCCTGCGCTTCTTCGGGCACCGGCGGGCGGTCCTCGGAGGCGTGGAGGTCGAGATCACCCGCACCGGTTACACCGGTGACCTGGGCTATGAGATCTGGATCCCCCGGGAGCGGGCCCTGGAGGTCTGGGACCGCATCGTCGAGGCCGGCCGCCTGCACGCCCTGAAGCCCTTCGGGCTGGACGCCCTGGACGTCCTGCGCGTGGAGGCTGGCTTCGTCATGAACGGTGTGGATTACTGGAGCGCTGAACACTGCCTGATCGAGCGCCAGAAGAGCACGCCCTTCGAACTCAGCCTGGACTGGACGGTGCAACTCGACCGGGAGCCCTTCCAGGGGCAGGCGGCGCTGCGGGCCGAGAAGGAACGCGGCCCGCGCCTGCGCTTCGTCGGCCTGGACATCGACTGGGAAGCCCTGGAGGCGCTCTACGACGAGTACGGGCTTCCGGCCGCGCTTCCTGGCCGCGCCTGGCGGGATCCGCGGCCGGTGTACGGAGCGCGCCGTCCCGGCCGCCGCAACCAGGTCGGGCGGGCCACGAGCGGCGCCTGGTCCCCGATCCTGAAGAGGAACCTGGCCCTGGCCACCCTGGAGGCGGCCCACGCCCGTCCCGGAACCCGGCTCTGGTTCGAGGTGACCGTCGAGTACGAGCGGCGTCTCGTGCCCTGCACGGTCGTCGAGACGCCCTTCTTCGACCCGGAGCGCAAGCGAACGTGAAGGCCTCGTCCTCTTCCTACGATGTGATCGTGGTCGGCGGCGGCCACAACGGCCTCTGCTGCGCGGCCTACCTGGCCAGGGCCGGGCGCCGGGTCCTGGTCCTGGAGCGGCGCCCGGTCCTGGGCGGCGCCGCCGTCAGCGAGGAGGTCTTTCCGGGCTTCACCTTCTCGGTCTGCTCCTATGTCGTGAGCCTGCTGCGGCC
>JALUUN010000041.1 GCA_027021325.1 Planctomycetota bacterium | reverse complement strand
GTGGACGCCTCCATGCCGGTGATGATCCGGGACGGCGGCCGCATGTGGAACGCCCGGGGCGAGCTCCAGGACACCCTGGCCATGATCCCGGACCGCTCCTACGCCACGATGTACCAGGCCATGGTGGAGGACTGCCAGCGCCACGGGCAGTTCGATCCGGCGACCATGGGCAGCGTCTCCAACGTCGGCCTCATGGCGAGGAAGGCCGAGGAGTACGGCTCCCACGACAAGACCTTCGTCCTGCCCGGGGCCGGGACGGTGCGCGTCCTGGCCGCGGACGGCGAGCTCCTCTTCGAGCAGCCGGTCGAGGCCGGGGACCTCTTCCGGATGTGCCTGACCCAGGACGTCGCCGTCCGCGACTGGGTGGGGCTTGCGGTGCGCCGCGCCCGGGCCACGGGGCAGCCGGCGGTCTTCTGGCTCGACCCCGGCCGCGCCCACGACGCCGAGATCCTGAAGAAGGTCGAGGCGTACCTGCCGGAGCTCGACACCTCTGGCCTCGAGATCCTGAAGAAGAAGCCGGTCGAGGCCATGCGCTACACCTGCGAGCGCGTGCGCCGCGGCGAGGACACGATCTCGGTCACGGGCAACGTCCTGCGGGACTACCTGACGGACCTCTTTCCGATCCTCGAGCTCGGAACCAGCGCCCGCATGCTGTCCATCGTCCCGCTGCTTCAGGGCGGCGGCCTCTTCGAGACCGGCGCCGGCGGCTCGGCGCCGAAGCACGTGCAGCAGTTCCTCGAGGAGGGGCATCTGCGTTGGGATTCCCTCGGCGAGTACTGCGCGCTCGTGCCCTCCCTGGAGCTCGCCGCCGAGCAGGGTGGCGGGGCCTCCGCCGCGGTCCTGGCCGCGGCCCTGGACCGGGCGGTCGGGGACTACCTGGAGAACGGGCGCATGCCCTCACGCAAGTGCGGCGAGCTCGACAACCGCGGCAGCAGCTTCTTCCTGGCCCTCTACTGGGCCCGCGCCCTGGCCGGGCAGACGGAGGACGCGGCCCTGGCGGAGCGCTTCGCTCCCTTCGCCGCTGCCCTGGAGGAGCACGAGGAGCGCATCCAGGCCGAGCTCCTCGCCGCCCAGGGCGCGCCCGTGGACCTCGGCGGCTACTACCGCCCCGACGAGGCCAGGGCCGTGGCAGCCATGCGCCCGAGCCCGACCTGGAACGCCCTCGTGGACGGGGCGCTGCTCGCGCCGTCCTCCTGACACTTCGCCGGCTCCGGCGGGGGCTCCGGCCGCCCTTCCTCAGGCGGTTCCTTCCCCGGGCAGCACCTCGGGCAGGTGGCGCAGGATCAGGTAGACGCCCAGGACCACGAGGAAGACCGCGAAGACCCGGCGCAGGGCGGCCTGGGGCAGGCGCGAACCCAGCCGCTGGCCGGCGAGGCCGCCGAGGATGCCCATGCCCGCGACCAGGGCCAGGGTGGCGTAGTCCAGTTCGAGCCCTTCGGCGGCGAGGACCGAGCGGTACTTCCAGAAGCCCGTGAAGGACTTGAGGGCGATGATGCCCAGGCTCGTCCCCACCGCCTTGTGCATGGGCAGGCCGCCCAGGACGACGAGGGCGGGGATGATGAGGAAGCCGCCGCCGACGCCGACGAAACCGGTGACGGCGCCGACGGCGAGTCCTTCCAGGAGGATCAGCCAGGCCGGCGCCGGCGTCCCGCCTTCCCCCTCCGGCGCCGGCCGGAACATCAGGATGGAGGCAGCGAGCATGAGCACGGCGAAGACCGTCAGCTGCACGGCGCCGCTCACGAACTGGCTCGCCCAGGCGCCGATCCAGGCGCCGGCCATGCCGGGCAGGCCGAAGAGCACGAGGCTCCGCCCGTCCACCTGCCGCTGCCGGGCCCAGGGGATGGCGCCGGCGAGGGCGATGGTCCCGACCACCGCCAGGGAGCCGGCGATGGCCACCTTCTCCTCCTGGCCGACCAGGAGCGTCAGGACCGGCACCGTCAGGATGGAACCCCCGGAGCCGAGCAGCCCCAGGCTGAGGCCGATGAGGCTGGCGGCGGCGAGGGTGAGGAGCATGGCGCGGGGGCTTACGGCGGCGGTCGGATTCAGACGCCGAGGGCCGGGATCGAGTGCCCCCGGGGCCGGCCCGGGGCCGCCTCGGAAGCGCGCTCCGGAGCGTCGGCCTGCAGGACCAAGGCCAGCCAGGTGCCGGCGAGGAGGGCGTCGGCCAGAAGGATCGGCAGGCCGGCCAGAAGCGGCACCCAGCTGCCCGCGGCGAGGGAGGCGGAGACCGCTCCCGCCAGGAAGGCGAGCAGGAACCAGGCGCTGAGGAGAAGGGATGTCTTCCAGGGCATGAGGGACCGCCGTGATGGGGGAGCATGACCCGCTCCCGTTGCCTGGGAGCCGGAGACCGGCGCTGGGTTCCCGGCGATTCCGCGGGCCGTTCCTAGACTGGCAGCCATGCTTCCGTCCCCGCTTCTTCTCCTCGCCTTCCTGGCCGTTCCCCAGACGCCGGACGCGGCCTGGGCGCCGCCGCCCCTCGAGATCGAGGGGCACAGGGCCGTGCCGGTGGACGTCCTGTCCCTGGAGGCCCGGGTGGTCTTCGACGTCGGCCGCCGGCGCGCCCGGGCCGAGGCGCGCATGCGCTTCACCCTCGGGGAGGAAGGCTGGCCCCTTTTCGATCTGCGCCAGCCGGAAGTCGAGGCGCTGAGTCTCGACGGCGCGAAGCTCCGGCCCTCCCGGGCCGCGGCCGTGGACCGCGGCGGAACCTGCGGCACGGTCCGCGTCCTGCGCAAGGTCCTGCCCGCCGGCGGCGAGCATGTCCTGGAGATGGCCTATCCCCTGGAGCAGCCTGCCTCGCCGGGCTCGATCCCCATCGGCTGGGGGAAGGGGCGCCTCTCCTGGGACTTCTGGATGTCCGACCTGAACCCCGGCCGCTACCTGGAGCAGTGGTTCCCCTCGGGCTTCGTCCACGACCGCTTCCCCTTCACCCTGGAACTCGAGGTCAAGGGCCTGGAGACGGAGCATGAACTCGTGACCAACGCCGAGGTCGAGGAATCCGGCCCCGGCCGCTGGCGGCTGCGCTTTCCGGCGCACTACACCCCGCTCAGCCCCATGCTCGTCCTGGTGCCCGCCGAGGAGGTCGAACGCGAGGTCCGCGAGGTCGTGCTCCGGGACGGCCGGCGCATCACCGTGGACCTCTGCCGGCGCAAGGAGGCGCCGGGCAGCCTCGACTCCCTGCACGAGCACATCGCCCGCGACCTCCAGGCCTTCACCGACAGCACCGGTCCCTGGGCCCACGGGGGCCGCTGCACCGTCTACCAATGGACGGGCGACCGCTCCATGGAGTACGACGGCGCCACGACCTCGAGCCTGGGCGCCCTGAGCCACGAGATCTTCCACTCCTGGTACGGCCGGGGCGTGCGCCCCGCCAGCCAGAACGACGGCTGGATCGACGAGGCCTGGACGACCTGGATGACCAGCCCCCGCCGCCGGGGCGGAAGGCTCGCGCCGGAGGATCCGCCGGTCGTGCTCGCGAGCGCCGACCCGTGGAACCGGGTCACGCCCGGTGCCAGCTACGGTGCCGGCGCCCGCCTCTTCTCGCGCCTCGCCCGGGGCCTGGGCGAGGAGGCGCTGCTTCGGGCCATGGCCGCCTTCTTCCAGGAGCGCAGCCCCGAGCCCGTGACGACGAAGGACCTGGAGGAGCACCTGGCCGAGGCCGCCGGCTCGGGCGGAGCGCCGGTCGTCCACGCCCTCTTCGAGCGCTTCGTCCGCGGCCGGGAGGTCGAGGTTCCGGCCTGGCCGGAGGGCTGAGGCCCGGCCGGCGGGGCTCCTCTCGTTTGCGCGTGGGCGCGGCTCAGCCGCCGCCGCCTGCTCCCGGGCTCCGCCCCGGCGGCGGTCCGGCGCGCTCGAAGGCGGGGAGTTCCAGGAGCGCCGGATCCAGCCGGTCCATCGCCGACCGCAGCCGTGCGAGCAGCTCCGTCTCGCCCGCGCGCTGCAGCCGGAACTCCAGGGTGCGGGCGGTCATGGCGGGGGAGAGGTTGAGGCCGTCGTGGCTGGCGGCGGCCTCGGGCTTGCGCTCGAAGGAGGCGATCAGGTCGTCCACGGCCTCGGCGAGGCGGCCCTGCTCGAGGGCCAGGCGCGCCCGTCCGGCCAGGGCCAGGGCGATCCAGTGGTCCGAGGCCTCGCGGGTGGCGGGATTGCGGGCGATGGCCTCCTCGTAGCGCTGGAGGGCGCGGCCGTAGGCCTTGCGGGCGAGCCCCGGACGGCCCTGGCGTCGGTGGTGCTCGGCGGTGAAGAGGCTGGCGTAGCCGGCCCACCAGGCCAGGTTCTCCGGAGCTCCCGGCTCCGCCATCCAGGCGGCGTAGGCCGGCTCCAGGGCTTCGACGCTCTGCTCCCGCAGGACGAAGCGGCGGAAGCGTTCCTGCAGGGCCCACGAATCCGGGAAGCGGCGCAGCCCCTGCTGC
>JALUUN010000040.1 GCA_027021325.1 Planctomycetota bacterium | reverse complement strand
AAGCGGCTTCCCACCCGCTGCGTACGGCCGCGGGCCCGTAGCGTTCCCGGAGCCGGTCCAGGGTCGAGAGCAACCCCCGTTCGCGGGCCCGTTCGGGCGCCAGGAGGGAGGCCTGCCACCAGCCCCGCCGCAGGCCGCCGAGGCGGACCCCCAGGAGCCGCACCAGGGTGCGGCGGGCGGCCATGCGGTCCAGGAGCTCGCAGGCCGGCTCCAGGAGCTCCAGGTCATGGTCCGTGGCCTCGGGCAGGGTGCACTCCCGGCTGCGGGTGACGAAGTCGGCGTAGCGCACGCGCACCGCCACCTTCCGCGCCAGGAGCCCCCGGGCACGCAGGCGCCGGGCGGCGGCCTCGAGGAGGGCCTGGAGCCGGGCCCGCAGGAAGCCGTGGTCGTCGGTGTCGCAGGCGAAGGTCTCCTCGTGGCCGAGGCTGCGGGCCTCGGGACCCTCGCCGGCCGGGCACACCGGCGTGTCGTCCTCGCCCCGGGCGCGGGCCTGGAGCACGGCCCCGCCGGCGCCGAAGACCTCCTCCAGGAACCAGGGCTCGGTGGCCGCCAGGATGCCCAGGCGCTCGATGCGCAGATCCTGGAGGCGGCGCCCGGTCACCGGCCCGACGCCGGGGAGGGCAGTGACCGGGAGCGGCGCCAGGAAACGCGGCTCCTGGCCGGGGCGCACCTCGAAGAGGCCGCAGGGCTTGGCGAAGGCCGAGGCCACCTTGCTCACCAGGCGGTTGCGGGCCACGCCCACGGTCAGGTCCAGGCGCAGGCGCTCCCGCACCTCGCGGCGGAGGCGCTCGGCGGCGTCCACGGCGCGTCCGAAGAGGCGCTCGGTGCCGCCCAGGTCCAGGTAGCCCTCGTCGATGGAGACCGGCTCCACCACCGGGCTGTACTGCTCCAGGATCGCGAAGACCGCCCGCGAGGCCCGGGCGTAGAGGGCGCGGGAGCCGGGCACGCGGATCAGGTCCGGACACAGGCGCAGGGCCTGGGCCATGGGCATGGCCGAACGGATGCCGTACTCCCGGGCCTCGTAGGAAGCGGCGGCGACCACCCCGCGCTCCCCGGGAGCGCCGCCGACCACCACCGGACGGCCGCGCAGGCGCGGATCCCGGACCCGCTCCACGGCCACGAAGAAGGCGTCCAGATCGACATGGAGGACGGGACGCCCCGGCCGGCGCCGGTCCGCCGCTTCGTCCGCGCCGGTCCGAGCCATCGCCCCCTCCCCGCTCAAGAGGCCGCTCAAGAGGCACCCGCGGCCCGCCGCAGGCAGCCCACGACGACCCCCTCGAGGGCCGCACCGGAGGCCGGAGGCGGAAAGCCCCGGACGGCGAGCAGACGCAGTTCCTCACCGGCGCCGCCCTCCACCCGGGCCAGGGCACGGCGCCGCCCCCGGCGCCAGACCACGAGATCGCCGGCCTCGGCGTCGGTGGCCGAACAGACCGCGAGCAGATCCCCGGGGCGCACCGCCTCCTCCGCCCCGGCGGCTTCCTCCTGCGGAGCGACCTCTTCCTGCACCTGCAGGAAGAAGGTGGCCCGGGCCTCCGGCCCGCCGCCGGCGCGCTGCACGAAGGCCGCCGCGCGGCCCGAGGGCCGGGCCGGGATCAGACGCATCCCCGTCCCTCCCACAGGCGCAGCACCCCGACCACGCGGCCGGCGAGGGCGAAGCCCTCCTCCGGATCCACCACCCGGTCCTCGAGGGCGGGGTTGGCGGGCCGCAGGATCACCCGGCGGGAGCGGCCCCGGCCGCGGACCAGATAGCGCTTGACCGTGGCCTCCAGGGTCTCGCCCTCCCCCAGCAGGGCGACGACGATGTCGCCTGGTTCGGCGGTGTCCGTGCGCTGGACCAGGACCAGATCGCCGTCGAGGATCCCGGCTTCGATCATGGAGTCGCCCTGGACCCGCAGGGCGAAGTCGGCGCCGCAGTCCGCCGGCAGGGGCACATGGCCCTCCAGGTGCTCGACCGCGAGCAGGGGGCGGCCGGCGGCGGTGCGGCCGACGACCGGCACCCGGCGCACACCGGTCTCCGGGCCGCCGCCGGATCCGGCCGAGGCCTCGGGCACGAAATGCAGTCCCCGTGCCCCCGGGCGGCGCCGCAGGAAACCTTTGCGCTCCAGGGCCCGGAGGTGGAAGTCGGCGGTCTGGGGGCGGACGCCGAGGAGCTCGCCGAGTTCGGCCCGGGTCGGGGGATAGCCATGCTCGGCCTGGAAGCGGCGCAGGGCCTGGAGGGCGGCCTGCTGCCGCTCCGTGAGGGCCGAGGAGGTGCGGCGCGGGGCGGAGCGGGCCATGCCGGGATCCTATGACGTTCATCAGATATGTCAAGCCCGGCTACCCTGGGGGCCATGACCGCGGCCGCCCTGGCCCTGCTGCTCCTCCTCCCGGCCCAGGAGCCCCCCGCCCTGGAGGGCTGCAAGCGCTGCGACCACCGCGGGGTCCGGGACTGCGAGCGCCATCCGGATCTCCTGCGGGAACTCGACGGCACGGTGATCCTCCGGGACAGCCTGGCGGCGCGCTGTCCGGACTGCGGCGGCTCCCTCCTCGTGGACTGTCCGAAGTGCGACGGCGGGCCCGAGAGCGCCCGCAGGGAAGCGCGCCGGGCCGAGCTCCAGGCCTGGCTCCGGATCCCCCACCGCGTGGAGCAGATCCTGGGCCGCCCCCTGCACCGCATCGAGACCCCGCGCTTCCGCCTGATCGTGGACGTCGAGTCCCTGCGCGCCGGCCGCCGCAAGGTGGAGGGGCCGCTCTTCGCCTGCGTCCTGGCACGCGACCTGGAGGCGACGGCACAGCGTCTCGACGCCGACTTCGGCTTCGCCCCCGAGGACTACCGCTCGCCCATGCGCATGTACTTCTGGGGCCGCCGCGAGGACCACGCCCTGGTCATGGAGAAGTTCCTCTTCAGTTCGAAGACAGGAGACTTCAAGTTCCTGGGCAAGGATCCGCTTTTCAGCGTCTGGACCGCGGACCCGACCTTCGGCAACGAGGCCGGTGCCATCCACAGCCTTGCGGTCCACAACGCTCCGCACATGCTGATCTCGAATGCGGTCTTCGAGCAGTGGTTCGGGGACATGGGCGCGGGCTGGCTCGACGCAGGCCCGGCCCACTACTACGAGGAACTCCTCTTCGGGCGGTCGGTGAACTACTGCGTGGACGAGACCTATGAGATCCCGAACTGGAAGGACGGGATCTGGCGCGCCGCCCTGCGCCGGCGCCTCGAGCGCGAGGACGCCGCCCTGCTGCCCGCCTTGCTGCGCAAGCAGACCGGCGAGCTGCGGGACGACGAGCATGCACTCTGCTGGTCCCTCTTCGACTGGCTGGCGCACGAGCACCCCGAGGTCCTGCGGCCCTTCGTGGAGGGAGCGAAGCGGCGGAAGCCGGCACGGGAGCTCTTTCGCGAGGGCCTGGGGCTCGACGTGGCCGGTGCGGAGGAGGCGTGGAGGGCGTGGGTCGCGGAGAGCTATCCAAGGAAGGAGCCGCGGCGCCGGAGCTTCGGGCCGCCGGTGCCCTGGGATTGAGATCTCAGACTCCGGGCTGGGTGCAGCGCGTCTCCTGGACGAGACGGGCCACGTCCTGCTGCCACTCCTCCCGGAATCGCCGGGCCAGCAGCTCGCCGGGGCTGGCCTGCTCCTCCTCCACGCTGATGCGCAAAGGCGTGAGCCACGCCTCCTCCTCCTCGGGCAGCCGCACGAGCCCGAGGAGCTCCCGTGCCAGCTCGAGGAAGGGCACGCCCCCGGGGCCGAGGCCGCCGAGGCCGTGGCGGTTCGCCTCTTCCAGGCCCGCGACCAGATCCTCCCGGGTCCAGGAGCGGCACAGATCGCGG
The DNA here is from genome assembly GCA_027021325.1 of Planctomycetota bacterium. Classification (GTDB taxonomy): domain Bacteria; phylum Planctomycetota; class UBA1135; order UBA1135; family UBA1135; genus JALUUN01. The sequence goes on along the minus strand of JALUUN010000040.1, from coordinate 637 downwards.
GCCGCCTGCAGGGCCTCGGGGTCGTAGAAGAGGCCGCGCAGAAAGGCGCACCAGGCGAGCGCCGTCTGCGGGCACTGGCTGTCGAGGCTGCGCAGTTCCAGTTGCGGCCGGAAGCGCGCCTCGGGGAAGAGGGTGCTCAGGTGCAGATCCCAGTCCTCCAGGGTCGCCCGCTGGTCCTCGAAGCCCTGCTCCAGGAACTGCCGGAAGCTGCGGCCCCGCAGGTCCAGGAGACGGCCCTGGCGCTGGATGAAGAGCATGGGCACGTCCAGGGCCCAGGCGACGTAATCCTCGAAGCCGGCGTCCTGACGCAGGAAGGCCTCGACGATGCCGCAGCGGCTCGGATCGGTGTGCATCCAGACATGCCCCCGCCATCCCACGAAGCCGCTCCAGCTCCCGGCCCGGACCGGGGAGTTGGCGCCGAGGGCGCTGAACACCGGCGCCAGGGCGTGGGCCAGGCCGAGCTTGGCCATGGCATCGGCTTCGTCCTCGTGGTCCAGGTTGACCTGGATCCCGGCTGTCGCCTTCATCATCCAGACGCCAAGCTCCCCGGCCTCGCGCAGCCAGGGCTCGAGGATGGCGTAGCGCGCCTTGGGGATGCGCTCGATCTCCTCGGGCGCGGCGGCCGGATGGGCGCCCA
>JALUUN010000039.1 GCA_027021325.1 Planctomycetota bacterium | reverse complement strand
CTCGAGGAGGTCGGGCGGACTGACGTCGGCGCGGTTGCCGATGCTCGCGAACTGGCTGAGACCGAGGCCGAGGCTGCGGGCGTCGGCGAGGATCGCCTCGCCCAGGGCCCCGGACTGACTCAGGAAGGCGGCGCCGCCCGGCCGTGGCGTCGCGGCGGCGAAGGTCGCGTTCATGGAGACCGCGGGATCGGTGTTCAGGATCCCCATGCAGTTCGGGCCCACCAGCCTCATGCCGGCCTTGCGGCAGAGACGGAGCAGCTCCACCTGCCGCTTGCGCCCGCCTTCGCCGGTCTCGGCGAAGCCGGCCGAGATCACGACCAGACCGCGGACGCCCTTGCGGGCGCAGTCCCGGGCCGCCGCCAGGACGCGCGCCGCCGGCACCACGATCACGGCGAGGTCCACGGGCTCCGGGATCTCGCTGACCCGGGCATGGCAGTGCATGGAGTGCACCACCCGCGCCGAGGGGTTCACCGGGTAGACCGGCCCCGTGAAGCCGCCGTTGACCAGATTGCGCACGATCTCGTGGCCGATGGTCCCCGGGCGGCGGCTGGCGCCGACCACAGCGATGCTGCGCGGCTCGAAGAGAGGCTTCAGGGTGTCGCGGGCGGGCACAGGACCTCCTGCAGGTGACGGATCAGGCTGCGGCGGACGGTCTCCAGGCCAGGGCTGTGGCCGAGCTCCCGCTCCATGCTGGTGAGGAGCTCCGGCTCCAGGCCGCAGGGATCGAACCAGCCGAAGGCTTCCAGGTCGGTCTCCACGTTCAGGGCGAGGCCGTGCCAGGTCACCCAGCGGCGAACGGCGATGCCGATGGAAGCCACCTTGCGGCCGCCGACCCAGCAGCCGGTGTTGCGCGGGTCGCGCCCGCCCTCCAGGCCGAAGTCGGCGACGCAGCGGATCAGGGCCTCCTCCAGGAGGTGCAGGAAGGCGTGCAGATCGCGCCGGCCCTCCTCGAGACGGAGGACGGGATAGGCGACGATCTGGCCGGGGCCGTGGTAGGTAGCGCGCCCGCCCCGCTCCACCTCGAGGACCGGAAGCGGCAGGCCCTGGTAGCGCTCGGCGCGGGCCCCCCTGCCGACCGTGACCACGGGCTCGAACTCGGCCAGGATCAGGGTGTCGCGGCCGCGCCCCTGCGCCCGCTCCTCGACCAGCGAGCGCATCCTGGCATGGGCCTCCAGGTAGGCGCAGCGCCCCAGGTCCAGGACCTCGAGGCCGCCGCCACCCCCCGCCATGGCCTCAACCGCGCCGGACGGCGTGGGGCGACAGGCCGTGGACGTCCTCACAGGCCTCCATGAAGACCTCCGGCAGGGTCGGGTGGGCGTGGATGGTCATGGCCACGTCCTCGGCGGTGAGTCCGGCCTCGATGGCCAGCGCCGCCTCGGCGATGAGCTGGGTGACCTCCGGTCCCACCATCTGCACGCCGAGGATGGTGTCGTCGCCGGCGTCGGCCACGACCTTGACGAAGCCCTCCGCCGCCCGCACGCTCAGGGCGCGGCCGTTGGCCCCGAAGTTGAAGCGGCCCACGCGGACCTCGGCGCCGGCCTCCCTGGCCTCCCGCTCGCTCATGCCGACATAGGCGATTTCGGGGTCGGTGAAGATCACGGCGGGAATCGCGCGCACGTCCCAGGCGGCCCCCGGACGCCCGGCGATGGCACCCGCGGCCACCAGCCCCTCCGCCGAGCCCTTGTGGGCCAGCATCGGCTGCCCGGCGAGGTCGCCGATGGCGTACACATGCGGGACACGGGTCATGCGCTGGGCGTCCACCTCCAGGAAGCCGGCGCGGTCGGTCTTGAGGCCCACGGCCTCGAGGCCGAGATCCTCGCTGGCCGGACGCCGCCCGACGGTCATGAGGATGCGGTCCGCCTGCAGGGTCTTCTTCTCGCCTCCGGCCTCGACCACCACCTCGACGCCTCCCTCCTTCTCCTTCCACTCCCGGGCGAAGGCGCCGGTCAGGATCTCGATGCCGGCCTTCTTCGCCTTGCGCGCCACGACCCGGCTGAGTTCGGCCTCGGTCCCCGGCAGGATGCTGTCCGTGGCCTCGACCACGGTCACCCGGGTGCCCATGTGGGCGTAGAACATGCCGAGCTCCATGCCGATGTAGCCGCCGCCCACGACCAGCAGGGAGCCAGGCAGGCTCTCCGGCGCCAGGGCCTCGGTGGAAGACCAGACGAAGTCCCCGAACTCGAAGCCCGGGAGGGTGGCAGGCACGCTGCCGCTCGCCAGGACGACGTCGCGGCAGGAGATCCGGGTGGTCCCTTCGGCGGTCTCCACGGTCACCGCGTTCGCTGCGCTCAGGCGCCCCCGGCCCTGGATCCACTGGATCTTCCGCGACTTGAGGAGCTGTCCGACGCCGCCCGTGAGCCGGTCCACGACGCTCTGCTTCCAGGCGATGAGCCGTCCCAGGTCCACCTTCGGCTCCCCGAAGTCCAGGCCGATCTCGCCGGCGCTCCGCGCCTGCTGCAGGAGATGGCCGGCGCTGATCAGGGCCTTGCTGGGAATGCAGCCGATGTTGAGGCAGGTGCCGCCTAGGGCCTCCTGCTCCACCACCACCACCTGGCGGCCGAGGTCGGCGAGTCGGATGGCGCAGACGTAGCCGGCCGGGCCCGCGCCCAGGACCACGACGTCGGTCGAAATCTCGGTCATGCTGGTTCTCCTCCCGGCCGTCCGCCCGGCCTTCCGAAAGGGGTCCCTGGCGGCGACAGGACCGGGGATTATAGGAGGGCCGCCATGGCCATCTTCGACAGCCTCGAGGGCGTCCACCAGCAGATCCGGGACCGCCTGCAGGCCCACCAGGAGGCACTGGTACAAGGCCGCACCGAGGAGGCCCGGGAACACTTCCAGGACTTCGCCCGCGCCCTGCGCGCCCACCGGGAATCCGAGGACGACCTGCTCTTCCCCCTCTACGACGGGACCCCCGAATCCAGCCGCCCGGGCGGCGGTCTCGAACTCCTGGAGGCCGAACACCTCAAACTCGGCCGCCTGCTCCAGGACCTCCAGCGGCATCTGGCCGATCTTCCAGACCCCCTGCCGCCTGCCGCCCGCGTCGCCTGGATCGAACGCGAGCGGATCCTCAAGGAGGTCTTCGACCACCACGACATGCGGGAACGGGCGACCCTGCACCCCGCTCTCGACCGGCTCCTGCGCGCGGACCCCCGGCTGCCGGAGCTCTGGGCCGAGCTGCGCCGCCGGCACCGGGAAGCCGGCCTCGACCTCCCCACGCTGACCGAGCTGCGCCTCTAGACCGGAGCCTCGGCGAGGCCGAAGGCCCTGCGGATCAGGAACTCCTGCTCGGCCACATGGCGCTTGTAGGAGCCGGTCGCCGGGCTCGCCGAGGCCGGGCGGCCGACATAGCCGACGCTCCAGCCGAGGTCCCGGAAACGCTGCAGGAAGCCGGGCCAGGCGCCCATGTTCCGGGGCTCCTCCTGGGCCCAGATCCATTCCGCCCCGCTCCACCCCGACAAGGCTTCTTCGAGAGCCGTTCTCGGGAAGGGATAGAGCTGCTCGACGCGGACCAGCGCCGTCTGGCCGGCAAGGCCCTCCTTGCCGTGTTCGCGGCGGAAGCCGGCCAGGTCGTGGTAGAGCTTGCCGCTGCAGAGGAGGACGCGCCGGACCTCCTCCGGAGCTTCCGGATCCGGGATCACCGGCCGGAAGGCTCCCTTCTGGAAGTCCTCGATGGGGCTCGCCGCCCGCGGATCCCGCAGCAGGCTCTTCGGGGTGAAGACGACCAGCGGGCGCTTCCGGGGCGCCAGGCCCTGGCGCCGCAGCAGGTGGAAGTACTGGGCCGAAGTGCTGCAGTTCGCCAGGGTCATGTTGCCCTGGCTGCACAGGGCGAGGAAGCGCTCGATGCGGGCGGAACTGTGCTCGGGACCCTGACCGTCGTAGCCGTGGGGCAGGAGCAGGGTCACGCCGGCGAGCTGCTTCCACTTGGCCTCACCCGAGGCGAGGAACTGGTCGATCTGGATCTGGGCACCGTTGGCGAAGTCGCCGAACTGGGCCTCCCAGAGGACCAGGGCTTCCTGGACCGCCACCGAGTAGCCGTACTCGAAGCCGAGCGCCGCCTCCTCGCTCAGCAGCGAGTCCCGGACCTCGAAACGGCTGCCCCGGCCGCGCCGTTCGGCGAGAGCGGCCAGGGGAACGTGGTCGGCGCCGGTCTCCTGGTCGCGGATGATGGCATGCCGATGGGAGAAGGTGCCCCGGCCGCTGTCTTGGCCGGCCAGGCGGATGGAGACGCCGTCCTCGAGCAGGGAGCCGAAGGCCATGGCCTCGGCGCAGCCCCAGTCCACCGGCCTCTCGCCGCGCACCATCTCCTCGCGGCGGCGCAACTGACGCAGGAGATTGGGATGGGTGACATGCCCCTCGGGCATGCGATTGCACTCGTCCACGATGGCCAGCAGCCGCTCCCCGGCCACCCCGGTCTCGGGCGCAGGCTCGCCATCCCAGTCGTGCG
>JALUUN010000038.1 GCA_027021325.1 Planctomycetota bacterium | reverse complement strand
GCGGGAGCGGCTCGACGGAGCCCCCGCCCGCCGCGGCAAAGGGCGAGAGGAAAGCGGGACCGGCGCGGAGAGATGAGCCGGCGCGCCCTCCTGCTCCTGGCCGCGGCGGCGGCCCTCGCCGGGCTGGCGGTGCTCACGCTCCTGGTCCTCGGCGCCCGCCGCCGCGCCACCCTCCTGGAGGGCCTGGAGTACCTCGAGGCTCTCGCCTACCGCGAGCCCGGCGGCCGGCCGCTCCTCTTGGATGTCTGCCGCCCGGAGGGCGTGGAAGCCGGCGCCGGGCTGCCGGGCGTCCTCTACCTCCACGGCGGCGGCTGGCGCAGCGGCAGCCGCAGCCGCTCCCTGCCCGAGGTGACGGCGCTGGCCCGCCGCGGCTTCGTGGTCTTCAACGCGGACTACCGCCTGAGCGGCGAGGCGCCCTTCCCCGCCGCGATCCAGGACGTGCGCTGCGCCCTGGCCTGGGCCCGCCGCCACGCCGCCGCCTACGGAGCCGACCCCGCGCGCCTCGGTCTCTTCGGAACCAGCGCCGGCGGCCATCTGGCCCTGCTCGCGGCCCTGGCCCCGGCGGGCGCGCCCTTCGACGCGGCCGGCGGCGCCTGTGGCCCCTTCGAGCCCCCGGCCGCCGTCGTCTCCTGGTACGGGCCCACGGACTTCCTGGACGAGGCCTACGAGGACGCGGGGCGCCGCGACGGTCCGGTGGCGGCCTGGCTCGGCGCCACGCGCTCGGAGGATCCCGAACTCTACCGCCTGGCGAGCCCCGTCGCCCACGTGGACGCGGAGGACCCGCCGGTTCTCCTGATCCACGGCGAAGCTGACGCCCTGGTGCCCCTGGGGCAGGCACGGGTCCTCGCCGAGGTCCTGGAGCGGACCGGCGTACCGGTCGAGCTCCTGCGCGTCGCCAACGCCGGCCACGGCTTCCAGCCCGCGGATCCGTCCCGGCCCATCGAACCGGGCTGGGAGGCCATCCTGGAGCGCACCGCCTCCTGGCTGCGGGAGCCTCCGGCGCGCCGCTGAGGGGCGAACGGCCGTTTCAAGGAGGCGGCGGCAGCCCCGGGAGCGGAACACTCCCCAACCGCCGCCCTTCCGCCCCGTTAGGCTGGGAGACCGGAGGTCCTGACATGCGCACCATCACCCTTGCTGCCATCGCGGGCCTGCTCCTCGCTCCCCCGGTCCTCGCCCAACAGGACGCCGCCGATCTCGTCGCGAAGAAGGAGGCCAAGCTGGCCAAGCCCTTCGTGAAGTTCGGCGGCTGGATCGCCGACTACGACGCGGCGCGGGCGAAGGCGAAGGAGGAGGGCAAGGTCCTCTTCGTGTACTTCACCCGCTCCTACGCGCCCTGAGGGCCGTGCAAGCAACTGGAGGGCCGTGCGCTCTCCGATCCCGCCTTTCCGGCCTTCGCGAAGAAGGTCGTCCCCTTCCTCCACATCACGACCCGGATCCCGGGCGAGCCCTACGACGACCTGCTCCGGCAGAAGGGCGGTACGGGCTTCCCGACCCTGATGTTCCTGGACGCCGAAGGCGAGATCCTGGCCCAGCCGCCGTCCCGGAGCGTGGCCTCCTTCGAGGCCACCCTGGAGAAGGTCGAACGCTGGCGCGCCCTCTCCGCGAAGGCGGGCAAGGGCGACCGCAAGGCCGCCGCCGAGGCCTTCCTGGCCGAGCTCGCTCTCGGACGCCTCGGTCTCGAAGAAGCCCGGGCCCGCATGAAGGAGCTTTCCTTGACGAAGGAGCAGCGTCAGCAGGCCGAGACCTGGCTCGTGGACGTCGAGGTCGCTGACGCGATGCAGAAGGCCCGGCGCGACCAGGACGCCATGCGCAAGGCCCAGGAGCGCTTCTTCGAACTCCAGGCCGAGGGCAAGGTGCCGCCGGAGGACGGCAATCCGGTGAACGCCTACTACTTCTGGTCGGGGGTGGCCGCCATCGCTTCGGAGCGCGGCCAGGACGACCTGGCGAAGAAGGCCCAGAACCGGGCCCAGGCGGCCCTGAAGCGGCTCCAGGGCTGAGGCCCGGCCTCTCAGCCCCGCGGCGCCCCGGCGGCGTCGCGGGGCTCCTGCGTGCCGGACCCAGCCGCCTCTCCCCAGGGCAACGGCAGGCGGAGGAGGCGCATTTCGTGGAAGAGGGTCTCGCGCCAGCCTCCTCCAGTGGCCGCGGGTCGCAGCCGAGTTCCCGCCGCGCCTTCGCGTTCGAGGCGATGTCGGTGGTACCGGCGACGACGCGCAAGATCTCGGGGTGCAGGTCGGGCGGAAGGGGCGCCACGGCCGCCAGCGGCCGCATCAGAAGGGCCAGGGTCTTCAGGAGCGCCGGCGGCAGGCGCAGGCGCGGTGTGGGGATGCCGGTGATGCGCTCGGCCAGATCGAAGGCACCGGCCACGGTGCAGACTTCCCCGCAGACAAAGCCGGCCTCTCCGGGCCGGCCACGCTCCAGGGCCAGGAAATGGGCGCGGGCCACGTCCTCCACATGGGCCCAGGCCCAGGCGGTACGCGCCGGCAGGGCCGGGAGGCGCCGCTTCAGGTCGCGCAGGATCGGGTTGCGGACCTCGCTCGTGTCTCCCGGCCCATAGACCACGCCGGGCTGGACGATGCGCAGCGGCAGACCGGCCTCCATCATCGGCAGGGCCACCTGGACGTGGGCGGCATGCCTGGTGCGGTCGTCTTCGCTGAGGTGCGGTCCGTCGTGGCGGTAGCTCTCGTCCAAGAGGCGGCCGCGGGTGTCGGGGAAGACCGCCAGGGTGGAGGTATAGACCTCCCGCGGGCTCTCCAGGCCGCGCAGGGCTTCGAGGACAGAGCGTGTCCCTTCGACGTTGATCCGCCAGACCTCACCGCGGTTGCGGACGCCGATCCTGTACCAGGCGGCAAGGTGGAAGACGCTGTCCCAGCCCTCCAGGGCCGGACGCACCGTGGAGGGGTCGGTGATATCGCCCGGCCGCGGACCGGCGCCCGCTTCCCGCAGCGGCGCAGTCTTGTCGGGGGAACGCACCAGGGCGACGACCTCGTCGCCGCGATCGAAGAGAGCCGGGCGGGCCGCCCGCCAAGGAAGCCCGTCGCCCCGGTCAGGAATGGCGCATCCTCGCTCAGGGCCCGGCGCGCTCGTACTCGCCTTCCAGGAAGGTCATCCACTGCTCGCCGTCGGGCGAGACCTCCATACGGAAGGAGTAACGGCCCTCGCCGAGTTCATAACGGCAGCGGTGGTGGCCCATGGCGTTCTCCGCCGTCAGTTCGAGAACCCTGCCCTTCCAGGAACCGGCGAAGCGGTCCGGCGGCAACAGGCCCGAGGAGTCGAACCAGTAGAGGAGGTACTGGTCCTCGCCGGGGTCGTAGGCGAAGACACCAACACCTTCGAAGGTGACGGCGCCGTCGCGTTCCTGGCAGTATTCGTGGAGGAGGTTGAAGCCGCCGAGGACCACGCGGTTGCGGATGAAGGCCCGGGCCTGCCCTCCCTGAGGATCCCAGGGCGAGGGGTGCATGGTCTCGGTCCCGGTCCACTCGCCCTCCAGTTCCTTCAGGCGCAGGTGCTCCTCGCTCGGGCGGGACATCTCCATCGTTTCTCTCCGGTCCGGAGTCGGGGAGCGGCCGGCGGCGCTCCGGGGTCAGGTGCCGGAAGACCCCCGGCGGGGGCCGGCATCACGAGCCGGCCTGCGGCCCGCGCCGCGTCCGGGGAACCCGGCGCAGGAAGCGCCAGGCGAACCATCCTCCCAGCACGGCCAGGGCCAGCCCCGGAAGATGCACCGGCTCCAGCAGGTAGTGGGCGGCAGAGTCCGCGGAGAGGCTTCCGTGCCCCTCGTGGGCACGCAAGGCCGGTGCGGCTGCGGCCAGGGCCAGGAGGAAGGCGGGGATGCGCGGAGGGGTCTTCATTCCTCGGAGGCCTCCTCGGGCGGCCACAGATAGCGGCCCCAGCCGCCCTCGCGCAGGTGCCGGCGCGCGGCCTCGGCCTCGCCGTCCGGAACCTCGACGTAGAGGACGATGCCGCCCTCGAAAGGGTGCAGGTCGGCGGCATCCACGACCGGATGGAAGCCCGCCTCCTCCAGGATGCTGCGGAGCAGGCCGGCCTGGGCGGCGTCCGTATGGCAGGCGACGCGGGGCATGGGCCCATCCTAGGATCTCCGCTCGCGATTCGGCCTTCCTTGAGGCCGGGCCGGGCCTAGGATCCAGGGTCCGGACCCAGCGAGGGAGGCGAACCATGAGCGAGTGCTGCCATCACCACGATCCCAGTCCCGGCCACCGCCACGAGCACGGCCAGGGCGACGCCGCACCTCCCCCCCCTGGCACCCGGGAGTGGACCTGTCCCATGCACCCCGAGGTGGTGCAGGACCACCCCGGTCCCTGTCCGATCTGCGGCATGGCCCTGGAGCCGCGCGGCCTGGCCGCGCCGGAAGACGAGGACGACGGCGAACTGCGGGACATGAGCCGGCGCTTCTGGGTCTCGTCCGCCCTGAGCCTGCCGGTCCTGGTCCTGGCCATGGGCGACCTGG
>JALUUN010000037.1 GCA_027021325.1 Planctomycetota bacterium | reverse complement strand
GGAAGAGAGCGCTCCGGTCTCAGGCGTCTGCGCTCGGCCCTTCGCCGCCGGAGGGATCCCGGGAAGGCCCGGGCTCCCGCGCCCGGTCCTCCCGATCCTGCCGGGCCCAGGTCGCCCGGAGCCAGCGCCACATCAAGAAACCCCAGAGGAGGCCCCCCAGGGGGAAGAAGACCAGGGTCAGGGGCAGAGCACCGAGAAAGCTCCGTCCCTCCTCCCAGGAGAGCACCCAGGCGAAGAGGACGCCGGTCGTCAGCCCCCAGCCCAGGACACCGTAGACGAGGATGAACCAGACCGGGCCGCGGGCCTCCATGCGCGCCCGCCGCTCGCGGCGTCGCCGTTCCCGAGGCGGGAGGTGGATCGTATTCATGGGCGGCGGAGCGATCCCACCCTTCCAGGATCCCCCGGGACAGGGGATGCTGCAAGGGCGCCCATGGTCCCGGCCCGCCTTCTTCCCCTTCTCCTCCTCGCCAGCGCCTGCGGCCGCGACCTGGGCCCGGAGGAGTCCCTGGAGCGAGCCCTGACCGGAGCCCGGGAGGTCTTCACCGAGCATGGCCTGGATCCCGCGGACCCGCCCGGACGCGGCACCGACTGGAGCGCGGCGCGCTGGCGGGAGCTGCGCCGGGATCTACGCGAGGCCGCCGACGAGTGGCTGGTCCTGCCTCGCGGCCTCTTCTGGGGCCACCCGGTCGTGGACTACGGGACCGCCCGCGCCGTTCCCATCCTCCTGGCGGTCCTCGGCGGCGAAGGGGAATGGCGGGTCCTGCCCCCCGAGGACCCGGGGGCCCGCCAGACCACGGGCGAACTGCGCTATCCCGACGGCCCGGTAACGCGGCGCATTCCCCTGGAACTGGAACGCCGTGGCGGGAAGTGGGTGATCACCGGCCGTTTCGAACCCGGCCGGCCGGTCCGCTGAGGCGGCCCGGCGCCTAGAATCCCGGGGCCGCCCTGGAGCGGGCGGTCCGATGCAGACCCGGGATCCCAGCCTCACCGCCGCCGGCCGAGCGGGCGCCCTCGCGGGGCTCTACGCCTGGCTCGGGGCCTTCCTCCAGCTCAGCCTCGCGAACCAGCTCGGCCTCTCGCCCCTCTTCACCCTCTGGTTCGGCCTCGGCATCGGCCTCGCCCACGCCCTGGCCGGGGGCCTCGCCGGCCTGCTTCTCGGGCTCCTGGTCGGCCGTGGCCTGCAGCGGCCCCTGGAGGCAACGGTCCTCTCGGTCCTGGCGCCCATCGGCATCCTGGTCTTCTTCCTCTCGCGCACCACCCTGAGCGGGCGCCTCGCCGAGCGCGGCGACCTGCTGCTGGCGCCGACGGTCCAGGCCGCGGCCCTGGTCTTCATCGGCGGGGCGGCCTGCACGATCCTCGTCCTCGTCACCGGCCGCGCCCTCCGGGCCGGTGTCTTGACCGTCCTCGGAACCCTGATCGCCGCCAGCACCCTGGCGAGCGGCCCGGACCAGGAGTACGCCGACCCCTCCACCCTGAGCAGCCTGCTGGCGCCGGTCACGCCGCGGCCGGCCCTGGTCCTGGCCCTGGACGGCCTGGACTGGCAGATCCTCGATCCGCTCCTCGCCGAGGACCTGCGGCGGCCGCCGGGCGAGCGCCGCCTGCGCAACCTCTCGGCCCTGGTCCAGGAGGGCGCCCGCGCCCCGCTCCGGGCCTCCCCGCCCCTGGACGCGCCCGTGGTCTGGACCGGCCTCGCCACCGGCCGTCACTGGAGCGCCCACGGCATCCGCGACTGGTGGCTGTGGTCGGCCCGGGGCGCCCGCCGGCCCCTCGCCGTGCGCGGCCTCCTGGCCGAACCCGCGGTGCGGCTCCTGGCCCGTGGCCTGCCCGGCTGGATCGAGGGACCGCGCCTCGTCGGTCCGGCGGACCGGGAGCGGCGCAGCTGGTGGGAGGTCCTCGGCCAGGCCGGCTTGCGCTGCACCGTCGTCGGCTGGCCTGTGACCCACCCCGCCCCGGCCTTCGACGAAGTAGCGGTCCTGAGCGAGCGCGCCTTCCTGGACAGCGCCACGGCGGAAGGCGTCTCCTGGGATCCCTTCCTGCCGCCGGGCGATCCCGACCGCCTCGACCTCCTCCTCGCCGAGCTCGGGAGCACGTCCCACCGGGCGGAGCTGGCGCTCGCGTTGCGCAGGGAGCTCGCCGACATCCCCTGGCCGGACCCGGCCCTGGAGCAGGAGATCGTGCGTATCCTGCAGCGGTTCCTGCTCCGAGTCGAGGTCCTGGAGCGCCGCATCCTGCGCAGCGGCCTGGAGGCGGAGGCCGGCCCGGAAGTCTTCGTCCTCGCGGACCCCCTGATCCTCGAGGCCAGCCGGCTGCTCTGGCGCTACCACTTCCCGGAGGATCCGGAGCTCGGCGACGGCCGGCCCTCGCCCCGGGAGGCCGAGGCCCTGGGCGGCGTACTCACGCGGATCCACGAGATCGTGGACGCCTTCGCCCTGCAGCGCCTCCTGAACGCCTTGCGCGCCCGGGGCGAACCCCTGGTCTTCATCGTCGGCCCGCGCGGACTCCGGGGCCGGGAGCCCGATCCGGACCTGGGCTGGCGGGCGCCCTCCGCAGAGGTGGATGCCGAGGGGATCTTCCTGGCACGGGGGCCGGGGCTGGCCACGCGGCCGGACCTCGGCGAACTCTCCATCCACGACCTGGCGCCGCTCCTGGCCCATGCCGAGGGCGTTCCCGTGGCCGGAGATCTGCGCGGGCGGGTGCCGGAGGCCCTCTTCGCCCCGGCCTGGCGCGAGGAACACCCGGTGCGGCGGGTGCCGACCTGGGAGGTCGCTGGCTGGAGGGAGCGCCTGAGCCGCCTGGAGGAGGATCCGGAGGCGATGGAGGCGCTCCTGACGGAGCTCGGGTGCGCCGGCGAGGCCCACGAAGCCGCAGAGGCCCCCGAGGAGCCTTGAACGGGCCCCCGGGCGTGCGCCCGGGCCGGCGGGCGTGCGCTCGCGCAACAGACCGGGCCCGAGGATCCGGCCTCAGGCCCTGGCACGCGCCTTGCCCCTGGGGGGTGTCCTTCGGTCCGGCAGCCGCCGGCCGGAGGTGTGCACGCGGGGAAGCCTCCGCTCCTGGAGCTTCCCGATCCGAAAACCAGAACAGGGGGATGGCCCGGTCTGGCTCCGCACTCCCGCGGCTCCGGACCGGGCCACATTCCCTCCCACGGCGCGCCAGCCCGAGACCGTCCGTGCCGATGCGCAGGAGGGGCGCCTCGCCAGGCCTCAGGCCGGCGGCCGGGCGTCCTCGTCCAGGACCGGGACCGGACGGCGGTCCTCGTCCACGGCGACGAAGACGAGGTCGGCCTCGGTCACCGGAACCTCCTCGCGGGAGCGGCGGCGGCGGGCGCGCACGTCCACGTGCACCCGGACCGAGGTGCGGCCGACACGCTCCAGGCGCGTGTAGAAGGAGACGACATCCCCCACATAGACCGGCTGGTGGAAGATGACCTCGTCCATGGCGACGGTCACGAACTGCCGGTCGGGGTTGAGCTTCTGGGCCTCGATGGCGCCGGCGAGGTCGATGTGGCTGAGGATCACGCCGCCGAAGATGCTGCCGTGGCTGTTCGTGTCCCGGGGCAGCAGGGTCACCCGGATGCTCGGGTCGGGCGGGCAGTCGCTCATGGCCTCATTCTGACGCCGCCACCCCCGGCAGCGGCGCATCCTCCGTCCCGAGCCAGGAACGGAGCGTCCGCGCGGTCCAGGCCCGGACCTCCGGCAGCAGCCCCTGGAAGAAGTGGTTGGCGCCCTCGACCCGGTGCAGAGCGGCGCCCCGCTCCAGGGCCGGGGCGTAGCGCTCGAAGTCCACGAAGTCGTCCCGGGTGCCGGCGAGAAGCGCCATGCGCTGCGGCCAGTCCTGCAGCTCCGGCCAGGGGTAGATGGCGCTCGGACAGGCGACCCCGAGCCAGCCCTCCACCCCGGCTTCCGGCCGGGACGCCAGGTGCAGACCCACCCGCGAGCCGAAGGAGAAGCCCCAGACGAAGAGGGGAAGGTCCGGGAGACGCTCGCGCAGCCAGCGCAGGGCGCAGGCGGCATCCTCGATCTCGCCGCGCCCCTCGTCGTAGTGGCCCTCGGAGTCGCCGGCGCCGCGGAAGTCCAGGCGCAAGGCGCCGGCGCAGGCCTCCAGGGCACCCAGGGCACCGTAGCGCACGACGTTGTTGCGCCGGGTCCCGCCGTGCAAAGGGTGCGGGTGCAGGAGCAGGACGCCGGCCACCGGTTCGCAGGCGGGGCGCTCCCAGGTGGCGGCGAGGCGGCCCGCCGGCCCGTCGAGGAAGACCGTCTCCGGGCGCAGGGTGTCGAGGTCGCGGACCATCGTGGTAGTTTCGCCTCGCCGTGGAGATCCTCGCCACCCTGGTCACCGACCTCCCCTTGGACGAGGCGCGCTTCCGGAGCGTCCTCTTCGACTGCTCGCGCAGCAGCCTGGCCGGGGCGATCCTGCAAAAGGGGATGACGGCCGTCCACTCCTTCGGCGAGGCCGACCGCGACGCCGCA
>JALUUN010000036.1 GCA_027021325.1 Planctomycetota bacterium | reverse complement strand
TCGGCTTCGGCTTCAAGTTGAGCCTCTTCCCCTTCCAGTGGTGGGCGCCGGACGTGTACCAGGGCGTGACGACGCCGATCGCCACTTTCCTGGCCGTGGGTTCCAAGGGCGTCGCCCTGGCGGCCTTCCTGCGCTTCCTGGCCGCGGTCTTCGGCCCCCTGGCGGCCCTGGAGGATCCCTATCCGATCCTGGACAGCATCCGCAGCCTGCTCGCCCTGGTGGCGGCCATGACCATCCTCTTCGGCAACCTGGCCGCCATCCGCCAGAACAACCTGAAGCGACTGCTTGCCTACTCCTCGATCGCCCATGCGGGCTACATCACCATGGGCGTGGCCCTGCTCAGCGAGGAGGGCTTTGCCGCGGCGACCCTCTACACCTTCATCTACTACTTGATGAACTTCGGGGCCTTCGCCACGGTGATCTACTTCGCCAACCAGACCGGCAGCGAGGAGATCGAGAGCCTGCGGGGCATGGGCTACCGCCACCCCTGGGCGGGAGCGGCGGCGGTGGTCTTCCTGGCCAGTCTCACCGGCCTGCCGCCGACCGCGGGCTTCGCGGGGAAGTACTACCTGATCCAGGCCGCCTGGGCGGGAGGCCTCGGATGGCTCGCCCTGATCGCCGTGGTGCTCTCGGTGGTGAGCCTCTTCTACTACTTCCGGATCGCGAAGATGCTCTTCCTGCGCCAGCGCGAGGACGAGGTGCCGGTCCTCCCGGCACGGACCCTGACCGGGCTCCTGGTGGTCCTGGCGGTCCTGAGCATCGTCTTCCTGGACTTCGAGCCGATCTACGAGGTCGCCGTGTCCGGGGTGGCCAGCCTCTTCTGAGGCGCCTGCTGCGGGGTGAGGAGCCGGGCCGGTCTGAAGGCCTCTCCGGCCTGCCCCTCGCCCAGGATCTCCGCCGCCACCCGCCGCCCGAGCTCGGCGCTGCAGGTGATGCCGTGGCCGCCGAGGCCGGCGGCCCAGTAGAGACCCCGGGCCCGCGGATCGGCGCCGAGGACGAAGCGCCCGTCGGGGGCGAAGGTCCGCATTCCGGCCCAGAAACTGCCGGCACCGGCCTGGGCGAGGCCGGGCAGCCATTCTTCGACGACCTCGGCGATACGCAGGAGCGCCTCCTCGCGCGTCGCCTCGCCGGTCTCCGGCTGCACCGGGTCCGCGTCGCAGGCGCAGACCAGCAGACCGCCGCTCTCCGGCCGGCAGTAGAACTCCCGTCCCGCCACCCAGAGGACCGGCGCCCCGGCCGGAATCCCGGGGGCCGGCGCCGTCACCAGGAGGTGGCGGCGGCGGGGCTGGAGGGGGAGGGGCAGGCCCGCGGCCCGTGCCAGGCGGTCGCCCCAGCCGCCGGCGGCCAGGACCACCTCAGAGGCGGGAAGGAACTCGCCGCCCGCCTCGACGCCTTCGACACCGGCCGCTCCGAGGAGGAGACGTGTGGCACGGGTGCGGAGGAGCAAGCGGGCGCCGGCGCGGCGGGCGCCGGCGAGGAAGCCCTGGTGGATGGCATGGACGTCGAGGACGCCCTCCTCGGCCAGGAAGACCGCTTCGGCGAGACCGGCGTCGTGGAAGCAAGGGAGACGCTCCACGATCCAGGCCGGGTCGACAGCCTCGCCGCCGCGGATACAGCGCGGGTCGCGCGTCCAGACACGAAAGGAGGCCGCCGCTTCCTCGGTTGCGGCGAGGATCAGGCCGGTGCGGCGGATCAGGGGGCCATCGGCGAACCCCTGAGGCGGGGCCGCGAGCCAGGCCGCCGAGAGGCGCGCGATCTCGTGGAGGGCAGGGTCCGAGATGGCGGTGCGCAGGATGGCCGCGTTGCGGCCCGTGGAGTGACGGTCCGGCAGGTCCTCCTGCTCCAGGATCCAGACCTCGCGCCGCCCGCTCCGGGCCAGGAACCAGGCGGTGGCGGCACCGGCGATGCCGGCTCCGACGACGAGGGTGCGCTTCCGCGGCATGGCGCCCGAGTCTAGCGCGCGGCGGCGGAAGCGGCGGCCGCGCCCACCCTGCTAGACTCGCGCCCTCCCGGGCCCCGACATGATCGCCGCCGCCTCCCTGGTCCTGCTCCTTCCCTCCGCCCTTCCCCAGGAGCCGGAGACCGCGCCCGATCCCCGTCTCCAGGCCCTGGAGGCGAGCGTGCGCCGGATCCTTCCCCGGATCGAAGAACTGCGCGGCTGGAAGTACCGCGAGCCGGTGGCGGTGGGGATCCAGACCCGCGAGGAGTTCCGCGAGAGCGCCCGCCGCATGTTCGAGAAGGAGATCGGCGGCGCGGAGCACTTCCGCAAGGTCCAGGAGTCCTGGCGCCTTGCCGGCCTGATCCCCGACGGTCTGGACCTCTACGAGGCCATCCTCGGCCTCCTGGAGGCGGCCGTCGGCGGCTTCTACGACCCCGACACCCGGACTTTCTACATGATCGAAGGCCTGGAGGAGGGGGCGATGGCCGACATCATCATGGCGCATGAGCTGACCCATGCCCTGGACGACCAGTACTTCGGCCTGCGTTCCCTGCAGGAGCCGGTGAAGAGGTGGACGGATCCTTCCTTTGGTGTCAGCGCCGTGATCGAGGGTTCGGCGACGGCGGTGATGAACCAGTACCTGCTTGAAGGTCCATCGCGCGGCTGGCTGCAGATGGGGGAAGAGGACCTCGAGAAGATGCTCGAGGAGCAGGAGGCCCAGCTCACCCTCCTCGAGGAATACCCGCCCTGGCTGATCCTGAGCCTCAACCTTCCCTACATCGCCGGCAACGCCTTCCTCGTGCGCACCGACCAGGCTCTTCTGGCCGCCAGCCGAGTGCCCTCCGAAGAGGATCTGCGCGGCGCCTTCGCCGCGCCGCCGCTCTCCAGCGAACAGGTCCTGCATCCCTCCCTCTACTGGGAGAAGGACCGGCGGGACGATCCCGTTGACGTCCGCCTGCCCGACTTCTCGGCCTCCCTGGGCGAGGACTGGAGCCTGCTCCACGAAGACGTCCTCGGCGAACTGGCCTGCGCCGTCCTGACGAACGAGGCCCTGCAGGACGGGGAGCCTCCCGACATCACCGGCGCCTCTGGCTTCACGACGCCGGCCGCCGCCGGTTGGGACGGCGACCGGATCCAGGTCTACCGCCGGGTGGATGGCGCCCGGGTCGGCGTCTGGGCCCTGGTCTGGGACACGGCCCGGGACCGGGAGGAGTTCGCCACCGCCGTCGAGGAGATTCTCTGGCTCTCGAACCCCTTCCTCCGGGAGTGGTCCCAGGCGGAGGATGTGGTGGTGCTCTACCTGGCCGACGCCGCGGGCAAGGAGGCCCTGCCCGCCCTGCGCCGGGCGGTGGAGGATTCCCGGCCCGGCTGGCGATGAGAGGCCTTCTTCCGGCCCTGTTCCTGGCGGCGGCCTGCGCCGCGCCTCCTTCTCCGGCCGTCCCCGCCGGCTACGCCGAAGGCGCGGGTGGCGCCCTCGCCTCCTCCGAACCCCATGCCAGCGCCGCCGGCGCCGAGATCCTGGCGGCGGGCGGCAACGCGGTGGACGCGGCCGTGGCCACCGCCTTTGCCCTGGCCGTGACCTGGCCCTATGCCGGCAACCTCGGCGGCGGCGGCTTCCTGGTCTACCGCTCTCCGGAGGGCGAATCCTGGTTCCTGGACTTCCGCGAGGTCGCTCCCCGCGCTGCGCATCCGGATCTCTACCGGCGCCCGGGGGGAGGCGTGGACCGGGAGGCCAGCCGCAGGGGCTGGCTCGCCGTCGCGGTCCCCGGCTCGGTGCCGGGCCTCTGGGAGGCGCACCGCCGCTGGGGGAGCCTCCCCTGGCCGCGCCTTCTGGAACCTGCCCTGCGTCTCGCCGAGGAGGGCTTCCCCCTGTCGGCCCTGGAGCGCCGGCGCCTCGCCTCGGTGCGGGAGGATCTCCTGCGCGATCCCCTGGCCCGCCGGATCTTCCTGCCCGGCGGCGCACCGCCCCCGGAGGGCGCACTCCTGGTCCAGCCCGAGCTGGCCGCGACCCTGCGGCGGATCCAGGCCGAGGGCGACCGCGCCCTGCGCCAGGGGCCGGTGGTCCGCGAGCTCGTGCGCGCGGCCCGGGCCGGCGGCGGCATCCTCACCGAGGCCGACTTCCGGGACTACCAGCCGGTCCTGCGCCCGGTCCACCGCTTCGTCTGGCGCGGCCTCACCCTGCACGCCGCCTCTCTGCCTTCGAGCGGCGGGCTGATCCTGGAGCAGGTCCTGCGCAGCCTGGAGGGCCATCCCCTGGAGACCTGGGGCTGGGCTTCGCCCTGGACCGTCCAGCTCCTCGGTGAGGCCGAGGCCCGCGCCTTCCACGACCGCAACCGCTGGATGGCGGATCCCGAAGCCATGCCCTTCGACCCCGCTGCCCTCGTGGATCCCGCCGTCCTCGCCGAGCGAGCCCGGCTCCTGCGGCCGGACCGCTACACCCCGCCCGAGGCCCTGGGCGGTGCCGGGCATCCGCAGCCGGTCGAGGGCGGCGACACCACCCACTTCTCGGTGGTGGACGCCGCGGTACG
>JALUUN010000035.1 GCA_027021325.1 Planctomycetota bacterium | reverse complement strand
GGAGGTGGCACCATGCCGGTCTTGTTTTTCTGCACCTGGATCCTTGCCTCGCCCCAGGCGCCCACGGAGCTCTCCTGGAGGATGGAGGTCGACGCCTCAGGGACCCGGCTCCTTCAGGAGCAGCGGATTCCGGGAGGGCTGCGGCTTCGTGACGCCCGCAGCGGGCGTGCCGCAGTCGTGTCCTCGCCACGCTGGACGGACCCCGACAACGGTCTGGCCTGGATCGGCCAGAGTGTTGCGGTGGGAGACAGCGGCTCCACCGTCCTGGGCGGCAAGGCCCTGAACAACGAGTCCGTGACCGCCTACGCCGCCGGCAGCGCCGACTACCTCTTCGATCTCCCGGTGGTGGGGTCGGAGGCCCCGCAGGTCTGCGTGGCCCGGCGCGCGCCGCGGGCCGCCGCCTACACCGTCTTCGACGTGGATCCCGACCCTCTGATCCTCGACTATGAGGGTCGCGTCGAGGTCTACGACACCACCGGCGACGGCACGCCGCTCTGGTCCCTGGTCTTCCCGCCCACGGAGAACTGGTTCGGCGGCGGGGTCGCCCTGAGCGACGATGCTTCGGTGATCGTGGCCTGGAAGGCCGACCCCACTCTCGGTGCGCTGCGCGTCGAGGCCTTCACCGGCGACGGCCTGTCTCTGAGCAGCGGCCAGCTCTCGAGCGGCACCGACTTCCACGCCCGCCAGGCGCGCTTGAGCGCCGACGGCTCGCGGATGTACTTCAACATCGGCCTCGAGGCCCTGGTCTACGACGTCGCCAGCTCCAGCGTCCTCTACCGCCACTACATCGGCGGTTCCTTCGACAGCCACGCCTTCTCCGGCGACGGTGCGACCTTCGCCTACGGCTTCTTCGGCTTCTTCAGTGTTGTGCGGGAAACCTCACCCGGCGTCTGGAGCACGGTCGCCACGGAGTTCTTCCCGTCGGACACCTACATCAGCTGGCTCGACCTGGACGCTACAGGGGACCACCTGGCCTACCAGGTGCAGCGTTTCACCCCGGCCTGGGACCACATCGAGCTCGGCCTCTACGAGGTCTCGACGGACAGTCATCTCTTCCAGGCCTCCTGGGACGCGCCAGGGACGCTGTACCAGCTCGTCGCTTCCGGGGTGCGCGTGGACGAGGCCGGGGAACGGGTGGCCGGGATCTGCTGGGGGGATTCCCTGAACCTGACCCCCGAGGCGGTGGTCTACGACGCGGCAGGCAACTCCCTGGCGGCGCTCGATACGAGCGGCTCGGCCATGGCCCTCGACCTGGATGCCGACGGCGACGTCCTGGCCGTCGGGACCAAGGCGGTGCACGCCAACGTCTTCGGCAACGGCGGTGAGATCCTGCTCAGCGACGCCGCCTTCCAGGAACTGCATCTCCTGGGCGTGCCCCGTCTGGGGGCCTCGCTGGACCTGGAGATCCAGGGGCCGCCGAGCGGGGAGGCCCGGCTGCTTCTCAGCGCCGCCCTCACCTCCTCCGCCGGAAGCCTGGAGATCGACCTCGGTTCCCTCCTGGGCGACAGCGGCTGGCTTCCCCTGGATGCCTCCGGTGCCCTGGCGCGGCCGGTGGCGGTGCCCGCCCAGGCCTCCCTGGCGGGCCGGCTGGCCCATGCCGAGGCTGTCCTCCGGGATCCGCAAGGCATCCTGAGCACCAGCAACAAGGTCTCCCTGCGCCTGATTCCCTGAGCCTCATTCAGGAGTCGTCGCCCGCAGGCCACACCCGGTCTGCGGGCGGCCGTTCCTTCAGGAGGCCGTCGAGAAGCTGGAAGGTCCGGACCCGGCCGCCTGGATGCGTGACCTCCAGGTCCCAGGCGAAGGACCACAGGCCCCCGGCGTCCAGGCAGGGCCGGGCCCGGCCCAGGACGCGGGCGCCGCGATCGCCAGCCGTCGCCTTCTGCAGCGCGCCCTCGGGAATCGGCGCGCCGCGCAGGAGTTCCTCGGCGCCTTCGCCGGGCGGGGCCAGGCGTACCCAGCCCTCCTCGGCGGGGATCACGAGCTCCTGGAAGCCCGAGGCGTCCAGGAGAGCGAAAGGAGTCGTTCCGAGGGCCGGATCTTCGAGCAGCGTGCGCCGCGCCTCGGCGGCCAGGCCGGCGGGCACCTCGATGCGGGCGCCTTCTTCGTCCACCCGCGCAGGGATACCGGCGGACTCCAGCCAGCGTTCGAGGTGAGCGGCACCGATCTGGTCGCCGGATTCGAGGGCGGCCACAGCCTGCCAGCCGTCCGGCGCAGCCGAAGGCCCCGGTGCCGTACAGGCGGCAGCGAGCAGGAGGACTGCGGGCAGGGAGGGGCGGGGCATGGGCCGGAGTTCGCCGCGAACCTAACATGCATTCCATGGCCCGTTCCTCCCCGGAAGGCGAGCTCGTCCGCGAGCACCTGTGGATCTCGGGCCGGGTGCAGGGCGTCTGGTTCCGGGACAGCGCCGCCCGCGAGGCCCGCCGCCTGGGCGTGCGCGGCTGGATCCGCAACCTGCCGGACGGCCGCGTCGAGACCGTGGCCGAGGGGACTCCCGAGGCGGTAGACGCCTACATCCGCTGGTGCGCCCACGGCCCGCCCCTGGCCCGGGTCGAGGACCTGGAGCGGCGCGCCGAGGAGCCGGAGGATCTGACGGACTTCGCGATCACCGGCTGACTGCAGGGCCGGAAGGGCCGGGCTCAGGAACCGGCGTCGTGGAAGCGCCCGCCCGATGCCGCCAGCTCCCGCAGAAGAGGGGCGGGGCTGAACTTCTCGACACCGCCCTCGCGTTCGCGGATGTCCGGGCTCTCCAGGATCCGCTCGAGGCGGCGAACCGCCTCCTGCGCCCCGAGGCTGTCGGCGTAGCGCAGGAGCCCGCCGCGGAAGGGGGCGAAGCCGGTGCCGAAGACCGTGGCCAGATCGAGCTCGGCCGGCCCGGCGACCACTTCCTCCTCCAGGCAGCGTGCAGCCTCGTTGACCATGCTCAGGACCATGCGGTCCACGAGCTCTTCGTCGCCCAGGCCGCGGGCCCAGGTGCCGGTCTGGAAGCGCGTGAGGTCCTCGGCGAGGGCCGGCTTCGCCTTCCGGCCCTTGCCTGGAGGATGCTTGTAGAAGCCGAGACCGGTCTTCCGGCCCAGGCGTTCCGGTCCGGCCAGGGCCTCCAGACCCTCGCCGGGCTTCATGCGCGCACCGTAGGCCTCGTGAAGGGAGGCGGCGGCGTGCCGGGCGATGTCCAGCCCGACCTCGTCCAGGAGGGCGAGGGGGCCCATGGGCATGCCGAAGTCGAGCATCAGGCGGTCCAGGCGGGAGGGGTCGGCCCCGCCCGTGAACAGGCGCCCGGCTTCGTCGAGATAGGGCCCGAGGATCCGGTTCACGAGGAAGCCGGCGACGTCCTTCACGATCACCGGCGTCTTGCCCAGGCGCTTTGCCAGCGCCGCTACGGCCTGCACGGTTTCCTCGCTGGTCTCGCGCCCGCGGACCACCTCGACCAGCGGCATCTTCTTCACCGGGTTGAAGAAGTGCATGCCGCAGAAGCGCTCCGGGTGAGGCATGCCCTCGGCGATGCGGCTGACGGAGAGCGAGGAGGTATTCGTGGCGAGGATCGCCTCCGGCGGCGCCTGCTCCGCTACCTGCGCGAAGACCTTGCGTTTGACCTCGAGGACTTCGGCTACCGCCTCGATGACGATCTGCACGCGCCCGAAGCCGGCGAGCTCGGTGCTCGTGTCCAGGCGGTCCACGGCCGCCAGGGCTTCGTGGCGCTGGAGGCTGCGCCGGCGCCGGCGCTTCTCGACGTCGGCCCGGTGCCGGATCAGGGCGGCGTCGAGGGCCTCCTGGGAGAGATCCATGAGCCGCGTCGCGATACCCCGCTCGGCGAGGGCGCTGGCGATGGCGCCGCCCATGACCCCGGCACCGAGGACGCCGGCCTGCTCGAAGCGGACCCTGGAGTCCTTGCCGAGCTTCTCCGCCGCCTGCTTGGAGAGGAAGATCTCGACCAGGTTCTTGCAGACCGGCCCGGTCGCCAGTTCGCCGATGGCGCGGGCCTCGCGCAGGGCGGCCTCGGCACGGGAGACGCCCGGTGCCTCCGTGATCAGGCCAATGGCCTTCAGGGGCGCCGGGTAGTGGCCGCGGGTGCGCGCCAGGGTCTGCTTGCGCGCCCGGTTCCGGATGAGGGCACGCGCCGCCGGGTTGCGGTCCACCAGCCACGTTCTCCAGCCGCGGCGTGGCCCGGGCAGGGATTCCCGCCCCAGGGCGACGTCCGAGGCGACGCGCAGGAGGTACTCGGGCCAGGTGACCCGGTCCACGAGGCCGGCGCGCAGGGCCTTGCGGGCTGGATAGAGCCGCCCGGTCAGGATCGCCTGCAGCGCTCCGGGCAGGCCGGCGCGCTCGGGCAGGCGGTGGCAGCCGCCCCAGCCGGGCAGGATGCCGAGGAGCACCTCGGGCAGGCCGATGCGGGTCTTCGGGTGCTCGGCGGCGACGATCCGGTCGCAGCAGAGGGAGATCTCGAAGGCCCCACCCGGGACCGGTCCCCCGACCGCG
>JALUUN010000034.1 GCA_027021325.1 Planctomycetota bacterium | reverse complement strand
GGGAGTAGCGGGCCTTGCCCGCGGGCAGGTCCGTCATGGCCGCGCCGAGCGCCTGGTCCAGCTCCTCCAGGAGCTGCGGGCCCTCGAGGAAGAAGCGGCCCATGTGGGAGACGTCGAAGAGGCCGGCGGTGGTGCGCACCGATCGGGTCTCCTCGAGGATGCTCCCGTAGTCCCGGGGCATCTCCCAGCCGGCGAAGGGGACCAGCTGTCCCCCGGCGGCGAGGTGCTCCTCGCGGAGGGGGGTGGTGCGCAGGGTACGGGCGTCGGCGTCGGGCATCGGCGGCGGGGGATGAGGACCTCTCCGCCAGTCTGGGCCCGCGCTGCGGCCATCCAGGCGCCCGTCCGGCTGCGGTCCTGGGAACCTGAGAGTTTCGCCCGGGGCCCGGTGCCCGGGGCTTGCCCCTTCGGTGCCCGCTGCCGGTCCCCGCCGGGGGAGCCAGCCTGGCGGGACTCTCCCGCAACCTTCGACCGGGGCGGCATTTTCCGCGCCTCTCGAAGGGGCGTCAAGCGGCCCCGGCGGTTGACGCCTCCGGTCCTTCCCCCTAGACTCTTTCGCCCTTCCCCGGGCCCCGGTGGCCCGCGGAAGCGATCCTCCGGGCCCGTCGGGCCCCCTGAAGGAGAGAATCCCATGGCACGTAGATGCGAAGTCTCCGGCAAGCAGACCGTCAGCGGCAAGTCCATCGCCCGCCGCGGTTTGCCCAAGAAGAAGGGGGGCGTGGGCCTCAAGACCACGGGCCACACGAAGCGCCGCTTCAAGGCCAACATCCAGAAGGTGCGGGTCCTCCTGCCGGACGGCACTGTGAAGCGGATGAAGCTGGCGGCCTCGGTCCTCAAGAAGGGGGAGATCCAGATCCGCAAGGGGAACCGGACCGTCACCGTGCCGCTGGTCAAGGCCTTGCGTGGCCGCAACCGGGCTGCCCTGGAAGCGCGCCGGCAGGACTGAAGCAGGACGGAGGCGCAGGCCGGGTCGCCAGGCCCCGCCCGGGAGACTCCCGGGCGGGGCAGAATTTTTCCAGATTCCGGGGATAAACCACCCTGTGCACAGACGATTCCAACAAGAAGAGTACGCCGTGTGTCTGCCATGAACACACGGGAATCTGGATCCAGTCAACGGAGAAAACATGGCTGCAAAGAAGAAGGCTGCGAAGCGCAAGGCGACCCGGAAGAAGGTCACCAAGCGCAAGGCCACGAAGCGCAAGGCCACCAAGAAGAAGGCCGCCAAGAAGAAGGCGACCAAGCGGAAGGCCACCAAGCGCAAGGCCACGAAGAAGAAGGCGACCAAGCGCAAGGCCACCAAGCGGAAGGCCACGAAGCGCAAGGCCACCAAGAAGAAGGCGACCAAGCGCAAGGCCACGAAGCGCAAGGCCACGAAGAAGAAGGCGACCAAGCGCAAGGCGACCAAGAAGAAGGCCACGAAGCGCAAGGCCACCAAGAAGAAGGCGACCAAGCGCAAGGCCACGAAGAAGAAGGCCACCAAGCGCCGCGGCCGCCGCTGATCCGGGTCGTCCCTTCGAGCAGGATGCAGGCCCGTCCTCGCCGGTCTCTTCCAGCGCGCTCCGCCGCCTCCTGGTCTTCCGGCTCCTGCTCCCCGAGGCCCCAGCCCCTTCACCCGGGGGCTGGGGCCTCAACCCTTTGCCGCGGCGGCCGGCCTGGCGTCGGCCCCGGAGCCGCGGCCCTCTTCCTCCTTCCCTGCGCCCCTGCGCTGCCCTCCGTCCGTCCTTTCGGATCTCCCCATGAACAAGCGTGAACTCATCGACTACGTCTGCCAGAACCTGGAAACCACGAAGTCCGGCTCCGAGGAGATCGTGAACACCGTTCTTCGGGGCATTCGCGATGGCGTGGCCCGGGACGGCGTGGTCTCCCTCGCCGGATTCGGCACCTGGACCGCCCGGGAGCGGGCGGCGCGCCAGGGCCGGAATCCCCAGACCGGCGAGCCCATCCAGATCCGGGCCTCGAAGACCGTGGCCTTCAAGCCGGCGCGGGCCTGGAAGGACGAGCTGAACTGACCGTCCCTCAGGAGGCCTCGGAGCCTCCGGCGGCCGGCGACGGTTCCGCGGCGCGGCTGCGGAGCCGTCGCCGTTCCTCTTCGATCTGGTCGTCCTCGATCTTGGGGAACAGGCTGTGCGCCTCACCCAGGCGGGCGCCGGCCGGACAACGCGCCGGCGGCCGCTCCGGACCTTCCTCGCCCCAGCCGCCGTCCTCGGCGGCGGCGGCTTCCCCGAGCATGGCGCGCAGCTCCCGGGCGGTGCCGGGACAGAAGGGGGCGATGCGCCGGGAGATCAGCTCCAGGTAGGCGAGGCAGCGCTCCAGACAGGCCGCGGCCATTCGTTCGGCCTCCTCCGTGCCTTCCTTCATCCGCTTCCACGGCGCCACCTGATCCAGGAAGCGGTTCAGGGCGTCGCAGCCGTCCAGGAAGGCGCGGACCGCCGCCTTGAACTCGTGCCGCGACAGGCGGTCGCCGACGGCGCCGAAGGCCTCGTCGGCGGCCAGCAGATCGTCATGGCGGTCCAGGCGCCCGTCGCTGGCGGGGACGCGCCCTTCGAAGCGGCGCTCCAGGAACTTCAGGACCCGAGTGGCCAGATTGCCGAGCTTGTCCGCCAGGTAGGTGTTGTTCGTGCTCTGGAAGCCCTCCCAGGTGAACTCGCTGTCGGCGGTCTCGGGCAGGGTGCGCAGGATGTGGAAGCGCATGGCGTCCACGGAGTAGCGCTCCAGGAGATCGGCGGCGTCCAGGTACCACCCTCCCGAGGTGGAAAACTTGCGTCCCTCGAGGTTG
Organism: Planctomycetota bacterium; assembly: GCA_027021325.1. GTDB lineage: Bacteria > Planctomycetota > UBA1135 > UBA1135 > UBA1135 > JALUUN01. Next base: position 1,702 of record JALUUN010000034.1, on the reverse strand, counting down.
TAGAACTCGTTGGCCGGGACCGCCCAGGGGAGGATGAAGGGGCGTTCCTCCCAGGCCTCGTCCTGTCCGAGGAGCATGGCCGGGAAGACCACGACGTGGAAGGCGATGTTGTCCTTGCCGATGAAGTGAACGAGCTTGCACTTCGGATCCTGCCACCAGTCGCGCCAGGCTTCCAGGTCGCCCTGGGCCTCGGCCCACTCCATGGTGGCGGAGACATAGCCGATGGGAGCGTCGAACCAGACGTAGAGGACCTTCCCCTCGGCGCCTTCGATGCCCTCGGGGAGCGGCACGCCCCAGGGGAGGTCGCGGGTGATGGGCCGCGGCTTCAGGTCGGCCAGGAGGGCCTGGACCTGGCCCTCGACGTTCGGCTTCCACCCGGCCACGGGATGGGCCTCGTCGCGCCCCGCGTACCAGCGCCTGAGGCCGCCTTCGGTCAGGAGGCGCGGCAGATCCAGGTACCAGTGGCGGGTCCGCCGCAGAACCGGGCGCGAGCCGTCCAGGGTGCAGACCGGATCCTTGAGTTTGCGCGCGTCGATCCAGGCGCCGCAGGCTGGACATTCGTCGCCGCGGGCGCCGGCCTCGCCGCATTCCGGACAGGTGCCGCGCAGGTAGCGGTCCGGGAGGAAGCGGTCCAGGGACTCGCTGTACCACTGCTCCTCCTCCTGGTCGAAGATCCAGCCGCCGTCGAGGAGCACCTGGAAGAACCGCTGCGAGGTGCGGGCGTGGTGCGGGCAGCGGGCGGTGCCGCTGAAGATGTCGAACTCGATGCCGAAGCGGTCGAAGGTGTCGCGGATGACGCCGTGCCAGTGGTCCACCGCCTCCCGGTAGCTCCGGCCCTCCTGCTCGGCGCGCAGGGTGATGGCGACGCCGTGCTCGTCGGTCCCGCAGACGTAGAGCACCTGGTGCCCGCGCATCCGAAGGTAGCGGACGTAGACGTCCGCCGGCAGGTAGGCCCCGGCGACGTGGCCGAAGTGGATGGGCCCGTTGGCGTAGGGGAGGGCGGAGGTGACCAGGTACTTGGCCATGGGGCCCGAGGATACGGCCGCCCCGGCCTCCCCGGGGAGCGTGCGCGGCGCCAGAATGCGGGGCCGAGGCCCGACGCTCCGCCCCTCGCTCATGCAGCCCTTCCAGGAACTGGATCTCTATTCCCTCGACGCCCTCCTCCAGGAGGAGGAGCGGATGGTCCGTGACCAGGTGCGCCAGTTCGTCACCGAGCGGGTCCTGCCGGTGGTGCCGGAGGCCTACGAGCAGGGCGCCTTCCCCCGGCACCTGGAGCGGGAGATGGGTGAACTCGGTCTCCTGGGGCCATCGGTCCCCGAGGAGTACGGCGGCACCGGTCTCGGGGCCGTGGCCTACGGCCTGATCTGCCAGGAGCTGGAACGGGGCGATTCCGGGATCCGTTCCTTCGCCTCGGTCCAGGGCTCCCTGGTCATGTACCCGATCCTCACCTACGGCAGCGAGGAACAGAAACGGACCTGGCTGCCGCGCCTGGCGCGGGCCGAGGCTGTGGGCTGCTTCGGGCTCACCGAGCCGGACTTCGGCAGCAACCCCGGTGGCATGCGCACCCGCTGCCGGCGCCGGGGCGCTGCCTGGATCCTGGACGGCCGCAAGATGTGGATCACGAACGGGACCGGCGCAGACCTGGCGGTGGTCTGGGCCCGGGACGAGGAAGGGGTGGTCCGCGGTTTCCTGGTCGAGAGCG
>JALUUN010000033.1 GCA_027021325.1 Planctomycetota bacterium | reverse complement strand
GGTCATGACGCCTCAGGTCCTGACCTGCTCCCCCGCCGACACGGCCGGCCATGCGGCCGCGCGCATGCTCGGTGAAGGCGTGCACCGCATGGCGGTCGAGGAGGACGGACGCATCGTCGGGATCCTCAGCGCCACCGACCTTCTGAAGGCCGTCGAGCGCTACGAGCAGGCGGTGGCCGCCGCCGCGCGCCAGGGCTGAGCGGCACAGGGCCCGGGGCGCGCCTACAATCCGCGCCATGAGCGAAGTCCCGCGCGGTGCGGCGGTCATCGGCCAGTCCGGTGGCCCGACGGTGGTCATCAACCAGTCCCTGGTGGGGGCGGTGGAAGCCGCCCGCGGCCAGGAGTCCATCACCCGCTTCTTCGGCGCCCGTCACGGCGTCCAGGGCATCCTCGACCAGGACCTCGTGGACCTCTCGCGGGAGAACCCCGAGCACCTGGAGAAGGTCGCCCGGGTGCCCGCCGCCGCTCTCGGCTCGGTGCGCAAGAAGCCGACCGAGGAGGAGTGCGCCCGGATGGTCGAGGTCTTCCGGCGTCACGACATCCGTTTCTTCTTCTACATCGGCGGCAACGACAGCGCCGAGACCGCCCACATCGTCGAGCGCCTGACGCGGGAGCAGGGCTGGGAGATGCGCTGCTTCCACATCCCCAAGACCATCGACAACGACCTGCGGGTCACGGACCACTGTCCGGGCTATGGCAGTGCCGCCCGCTTCGTGGCGCACGCCTTCCAGGGAGACGACCGGGACAACCGTTCTCTCAAGGGCGTCAAGATCAACGTGGTCATGGGCCGGCACGCCGGCTGGCTCACCGCCGCCAGCACGCTGGGCCAGCGCGAGGGGGCCGACGACGGCCCGCACCTCGTCTATGTCCCCGAACGCACCTTCGACCCGGACCGCTTCCTGGACGCCGTTGAGGAAGTGTACGGCCGCTTGGGACGCTGCATCGTCGCCGTCTCCGAGGGCATCCACGACGCCGACGGCCGGCCCTTCCTCCAGGTCTATGCCGAGATGTCCGGAAGCGCCCTGGCCGGCGAGCGCGACAGCCACGGCAACATCCAGCTCAGCGGCACGGGGGCCCTGGGCGACGCTCTGGCCGCCCTGGTCAAGGGGCGGCTCGGCAAGGTGCGGGTCCGGGCCGACACCTTCGGCTATCTCCAGCGCTCCTTCCCGGCCGATGTCTCGCCGGTGGACGCGCGCGAGGCCCGCGAGGTCGGCCGCTTCGCGGTGTGCGCCGCCCTGGGCGGCGAAGCGGCGAGCGGTTCCGTCGCCCTGCGCCGCCTGGAGGGGCCGGACTACGCCGCAGAATGCTTCCTCACCAGCCTCGACCGGGTGGCACGGGTCACCCGCGACCTCCCGGAGGAGTACCTCGACGGAGAACACGGCATCGCCCCGGCCTTCCGCGCCTATGCCTTGCCCCTCACCGGCGGCATCGAGCCGATGACCGACCTCGCCGGCCATCCGGTGGAGACCGGCATCCAGGCCTGAAGGCGCCAGCTGGCGGGGATCTGCCGCCTTGCCGGGCCGGGGGAGGCGCCGGGCTGGATCCGATCCTGGAGGGTGTGCCGGCCCCGGGCTTCCCGGGCTCAGGCGGGGATCCGCTCCTGGCCCTCGCCGCGGCGCAGCCACTTGCCCAGCATGGCGTCCAGTTCGCCCGGGCGGATGGGCTTGGCGAGGTAGTCGTTCATGCCTGCGGCCAGGCAGCGTTCGCGGTCGCCACGCATGGCGTTGGCGGTCAGGGCGATGATCGGCACCTGGCGCCCGCCGGCAGCGCGGATGCGCCGCGTCGCCTCGTAGCCGTCCATGCCGGGCATCATGCAGTCCATGAAGACCAGGTCGTGGCGTCCCTGGATCCAGGCCTCCGCCGCCTCGGCGCCGTCCGCGGCAACCTCGACGGTGAAGCCCCGCTTCTCCAGCATGCGCCGGGCGAGACGCTGGTTCACCGGATTGTCCTCGGCGACCAGGATCCGGGTCCCGGCCCAGGGAGACCAGTCGGCCCTTCCCGGTGTCCGGCTTCCGGCCGCGTCCGGGCCGGGGCCGGCCTCGTCGTCCGGGAACAGGGAGTTCAGGACCTCGAAGAGCCGGCTCTGGCGCACCGGCTTGTGCAGGATCCCCTGGAGCCCGGCTTCCTCCAGCTCCTCCGCGCCGGGTTCCTGCCCCTTGCGGACCAGGAGGAGGATCGGCGTCTCCGCGAGTCCCGGGAGGCGGCGCAGGAGAGGTGCGAGTTCCAGGCCCTTCTGCCCGGGGAGGTCCTGGGACAGGAGGACCAGGTCCGGCCGCTCCTCGGCGGCGCCGGCCTGTTCCAGGCGCTCCACGGCCTCGCCGCCGCTGGCACAGGCCAGGACCCTCCCGTTCCAGGCCTGGAACTGCTCCTGGAGGGAGCGGCGCTGGTTCTCGCTGGCGTCCACGACCAGGACCCGGAGACCACGCCGGCTCCAGTCGAGGCCCGGCTGTTCCTCGCCGGCGGCGGAACGGAAGCGGCCGGTGAACCAGAAGGTGGAGCCCTCGCCGAGGCGGCTCTCCACGCCGATTTCGCCGCCCATGAGTTCGGCGAGCCGTTTCGAGATCGCCAGCCCCAGACCGGTTCCGCCGTAGACCCGGGTCGTGCTGTTGTCGGCCTGGGTGAAGGGCTCGAAGAGGGTCGGGATCTTGTCCTCGGGAACGCCGATCCCGGTGTCGGTGACCGCGAAGCGGATCGTGATCTCTTCGCCGGCGGGTTCTTCCAGGAGCACGTGCAGGCTGACCTCGCCGCTGGGTGTGAACTTGACGGCGTTCCCGAGGAGGTTCAGAAGCACCTGGCGCACGCGCCCCGCGTCGCCCTCCAGGCGGCAGGGAATCCGGGCCTCGACCAGATAGTTCAGATCCAGACCCTTGGCATTCGCCTGCGGTTCGATCAGGGAGACGACCTCCTCGATCATGGGCGGCAGTTCGAAGGTCTCGACGTCCAGTTCCAGGCGGTCGGCCTCGATCTTGGAGAAGTCGAGGATGTCGTTGATGATGGCGAGCAGGGACTCGCCGGAGCTGCGAATGGTCGTCGCGTACTCCTCCTGTTCCTCGTCCAGTTCGGTGTCCATGAGGAGCTGACACATTCCGAGCACGCCGTTCATGGGGGTGCGGATCTCATGGCTCATCGTGGCCATGAACTCGCTCTTGGCCTTGCTTGCGGCCTTGGCCTGCTCCAGCGCGACCTGCAGCTGATCCAGGGTCCGGGACAGTTCCTCGTTGCGGCTATGGAGCTCGGCGTAGGAGGCCTTGAGGTTGGCGCGCATCGTCTCCAGGCTGCGCGCCAGCCGGCCCATCTCGTCGTCGGTGCGGAAGCGGACGCTGGCGTCCAGGTTTCCTTCGCTGAGCTCGCGGGCATGCCGGTCCAGGCGGCGGATGGGACCCAGGACCTCGCGCCGCAGGAGCAGGAGGATCAGGGCGGCCAGGGCCAGGAAGGAGGCCACCGACTGGAGCACCAGTTCGCGGACCCGTTCGGAGACCATGGCCTCGGCCCGGGCCCGGCTCATGCCCAGCACGACGCGCCCCAGGGTCATGCCGTCCACCTCGATGGGGGCGGTGAAGGAGATGATGTCAGACCGTTCCCGCGCCTTCTGGAGGTCCTCGCTGGCCGGGAAGGAGGACACCACCTGGCCGTCCTCGGCCCGTTCGATCACCACCCAGGCCACGTCCGGGGACTGCTGGACCATGCCCTGGACCATGGTGTCCAGGGAGGGGTAGTCCTCCAGGACCATGTAGTCGGGCGAGGCGGCGGCCGCCTGCGTGCTCAGCAGGCGGCCCATCGTCTCGACCTGTTCCAGGAGCACGGCGCGCTCGCGGCGCACCGTGATCAGGGTCGAGGGCAGGGAGACCAGGCCCAGGAAGGCCACGATGCTCAGAGTGAGCTTCAGGGACAGCCGGTTCCGGAGCCAGTCCAGGGTGTGCATCGCGGTCTCTCCTTCGCCCTCGACCCGATTCCCGAATCAGCGGCTGCCCTCTTCTCCGTGGCGCTGCGAGGCATGCACCCGGGTCAGCTTGTAGTCGCCCCACTCCTTCTCGGCCCGGGCCATGCCCTGGCGTACCGGGTCGTAGTCCGTGGCTCTAGCGGACGCGAAGCCGCTGACCTTGAAGCCCGCGAGGACCTCCTCGTCCTGGCACTGGACGAGGGACTGGCTGAGGGCCTCGACGATCCTGCCGTCCAGGCCGGAGCGACCGATCCACGGCTTGGTCACGTTCGTGAAGCGGTGCAGAATGCGCAGATCGTTGCGGGCGTTGGCTTTCTTGTAGGTGCTGGACTTCAGGCTTCCCGCTTCGTAGTCGCCGAGTTGTACGGCCCGCGCGACGAGGTCGTGGCGGCCGAGGTACGCGTAGTCCGCGAGATCCCGGGCGAAGACTCCGGCCTCGACCAGTTCGGCCTGGGCCAGGTAGCGGCCGATCGTGGAATTCGGGTCGCCGAAGGCGAAGCGCTTGCCCTTCAGGTCGGCAAGGGTCTCGATCCCGGAGTCCGTCCGGGTGATGATG
>JALUUN010000032.1 GCA_027021325.1 Planctomycetota bacterium | reverse complement strand
GGCTCACCTTCCGCCTCCGCCCTGTCGCACCGTGATCCGACGCCGCCGCCCGAGGACCGCCTCCCGCCCTGCTCCCGGCGGCATCCTGCGCGAGGTCCTCTTCCTGCTGGCGCTCGGAGCCCTCATGACGGCGGTGATTCTAGGGACGGTGCAGCGCGAGGAGGATCTGGCCCGGGAACGCCTGCGGGACGACCAGCTGGCCTGGCTGCGCACCGTCCTCGGCGCGGTCTGGGAGGCCCGGGAACGCCCGGTCCTCTCCCGGCCCCTGGCCGGCCCGGGCCGTCGCCCCGAGGGTCTGGAGGCCGGCGACCTCCAGACCTGGGCCGGCGAGATCCTCGACCTGCGCCTCGCCGCCGACCCCTGGGGCTGGGCCTGGGTCCTGGCGCCCGCCGGAGAGGGCCTGCCGCCGCGGGTCCTCGGTCTCGGCCCGGAGGGCCGCTGGCCGCCCGCCGGGACCGCGCCTTCCGCCTCCGTGATCCCTCTTCAGGAGGAGGGCTGAGCCTCCTCCCAGGCCCGGGCGAGGCGGCCGAGGCGCTCCGGCTCGCGGGCGGCCCGCAGGACCGCCACCCCGTGGGCACCGGCCGCACGCGCCTGCCGCAGCTCCTCTTCGCCGGTGAAGCCGCCGATGGCGATCACCGGGACCGGCGAGGAGGCCGTGAGCGCCGCCAGGGCCTGCACCCCCCGGGCTTCCAGGATCCCGGCCTTGGACGGCGTCGGAAAGACCGGCCCGTAGATCAGGAAGAGGGCCCCCGCCTCCAGGGCGGCGGCCGCCTCGGCCTCGTCGTGGACCGAGGCGCCGCGCAGGAGCTCCCGGTCCGCGGGCGGCTCCAGGGACCCGGCGCTCCGGATCCAGGCCTCGGCCCCAGCCAGGAGGGCCAGGTCCCAGCGACCGTGGACGGCGAGCCAGGGCGCCCGCCGGCGCAGGAGGCGCAGGGCAGCCAGGGCCTCGCGGTCGCCGCCGCGCGGCCGGCGGAAGGTCCAGGCGGCGGCCGCCGCCGCGCCCCGGGCCCAGGCCGCCGCCTCCCCGGGCCCCCGGAGCCCCGAGGCCACGGCCCAGAGGCCCGCCGGCACCCCGCCGCCTGCGCCCCCCGTCACGGCTCAGCCGGCGATGCGCAGGGCGATCCCGAAGTCCCGCACCCAGTCGGCGAGTTCCTCGGTGTCCACCGGCTGGCGGATACGGAGGGTGGCGGGGTCCTCGCGCTCCAGGCCGCGCTTGTCGAGTTCGGGATGGCGCTCCAGGCGGTCCAGGATCTCGGGCTTCTCGCAGGTCAGGCAGCGCTCCTCCGGCTGGAAGGTGACGAGCCCCTCGTTGCGCGCCCAGGACTCCAGGGAGTAGACCACGTTCTGCGGCAGGGGCGTGCGGCTCAAGCGCTGCAGGAGCTCGAGGATCGAGTCCAGGGTCATGCCCTCGGCGAGGGCCCGGTGCAGGCTCTCGGGAGTGATGCGGTAGTGGTAGAGGCTGTCCGTGAGCTCCCGCTCGCAGAAGCGGTCCAGGGTGTAGATCAGCTCGTGGGAATGCTCCTCGGGGAAGAGGACCACCTCGAAGTCGGGGTTGACGACCACATGACCGGCGCCTTCCAGCTCGCGGCCGGGGATCATCTCCAGCAGCTCGGCGCCCAGCGGCGTCAGGCGGATGGCGCTGGCGCGGCCGCTGTCGTCGTAGCCCATGTCCACGATACCCAGGAGATAGGCGTGCTTGCGGATCCACGTAAACAGGTTCCAGGCCAGGGAGCGCAGGTCCGCCGAGCTGCGCACCGGGAAGGATCCGGCCTCGCCGTGGGATTCCACCTCGGCCGGCAGCCCGGCCAGGTAGTGGTTGCGGGCGACGAAGGGCAGGAACATGGCGTCATACCAGATGCCCGGCTCCAGCCGCTTCAGGTAGCGCAGGGTGATCCGGCGCAGGCGCAGCTGATGCGAGAGGTCGCCGGGCAGGGTGCGGTCCTCGATGAGCCAGTCGAGCATGCGCCGCTGCTTCTCGGCCAGAGGCTGCTTCAGGAACTCCTGGCCCGCCGGCGTCAGCAGGAAGGCGCGCTCGCCGCTGCGGTCGATGAGCCGCCAGGCCAGGGCGAAGCGGTACAGGAGGTCGAGGATCTCGCGGCGGCGGAACTCCTTGCCCGGGTTCGGGATCAGGGACTCGGCGATGCGCTTGCCGGTGCTCTTGAAGATCGTGCCGCGCACCGTGAAGCGGACCGTCTGATCGCCGACGAAGGAGGCGAAGCGGCTGAAGTTGGAGACGAAGTCCACGCCCAGACTCGCGACCTCCGCCGGCTCCACCGGCTGCTCCCGGGCGCGGTGCCGCAGCCAGGCCAGGACCACTTCGTTGAAAAGGGCCAGGACCGGCCCGCGCTGGCGGATGCCGAAGCGCTCCAGGTCCAGCTCCCCCACCGTGCCCAGGCTCTCCTCTTCCAGGGCCAGACCCAGGCGCGGCAGCTCGCCGCGGTCCACGCCCAGGCGCGGCAGCTCCTCCAGGGGGACGAGGCCGCCATACTCCGTGGCCGCCCGGTCCACCAGGACGCGCAGTTCCGCGGACAGGCCCTGGATGCGCTGCACCGCCGCCTTCTCGGAGGCCAGGAAGCGGTACATGCGGCGGGCCTGGAGCGCCGCCGCCTCGGCCTCCTCCCCCTGGTGACGGAAGTGGCTTTCCAGGAAGCCGCGCAGGGTCAGGAGGGGGGCCGGATCCGCCGGCGCCGAGGAGGCCCGGAGCAGGGCTCCTGCCATCTCCCGCGGCACCGTCCAGTGGCTTCGCCCCTGGCTGCCCTTGCGGGCATTGCGGCTGTAGGCAAGCCCCAGGGACTCGAGGCGGGCCAGGGCGCCGCGCACCTGGCCGGGCTTGAGGCCCAGGGCCGGAGCCCGCTCCTTGATCTCGGGCAGGAGCAGGCCCTCGCGCTCCCGGAGGAGCATCTCGAAGAGACGGTCCTCGGCCTCCTCCAGGAGAGCACGCACCGCGGCCACCGCCGCCGGGTTCTGCATGCGGGCGGTCAGGGCCTGGATGCGCGCCGCGCGCGAGGCCGGAAGCTCGCCGCCGATCCAGGTCTCGTGCAGGTCCACGAGTCCGCTGTCGGAGCGTTGACGAAGGCTGCGTTCGAGGGAGTCCATGAGGGGGGATGGGGCCTCAGGGCGCCTGCGTGGCCAGGGCATGAGCCGGGAGGATGGCGTAGGTGTAGCCCTTCTCCGTCAGGAAACGCTGGCGCCGCTCGCTGTAGTCCTGGTCGAGGCTGGCCTCGGTGACCACCGAGTAGAAGAAGGCGCTGCTGCCGTCGGACTTGGGACGCAGGATGCGGCCCAGACGCTGCGCCTCCTCCTGACGCGATCCGTAGGTGCCCGAGATCTGGATGGCGACGTTGGCGTCGGGCAGGTCGATGGCAAAGTTCCCGACCTTGGAGACGATGAGGATGGATTCCTCACCCCGCCGGAAGGCCTCGTAGAGGCGTTCGCGCTCGGCGTTGGGAGTGCGGCCGGTGATCAGGGGCACGCCGAGGCGCTTCTGCAGCGCACGGAGCTGACTCAGGTAGTGGCCGATGACGAGGATCCGGTCGCCCCGGTGGCGCTCCAGCAGCACCTCCAGGACCGCGGTCTTGGCCGGGTTCTCCGCCGCCAGGCGCGCCTGCCGGCGGCGCGGGGCGGCGCGATACTCGGCGCGCTGCTCGGGGGCCAGGTCCACCCGCACCTCCACGCACTGCACCTCGGCGATGAAGCCGCGCTCCTCGAGGTCGCGCCAGGGGGCGTCGTAGCGCTTGGGGCCGATGAGGCAGAAGACCTCGTCCTCCTTGCCGTCCTCGCGCACCAGGGTCGCGGTCAGGCCGAGGCGGCGCCGCGCCTGGATCTCGGCGGTGGCGCGGAACACGGGTGCCGGCAGGAGGTGGACCTCGTCGTAGATGATCAGGCCCCAGTCGCCCTGCTCGAAGAGGCCGAAGTGCAGGAAGTCCTCCTCACGGCTGCGCCGGTAGGTGAGGATCTGGTAGGTCGTGAGGGTGACCGGACGGATCTCCTTGGCGTCCCCCGAGTACTCACCGACCTCGGCCTCGCTCAGGTTGGTCTTCTCCAGGAGCTCCTGCTTCCACTGGCGCAGGGCGACGGTGTTCGGGGTCAGGACCAGGGTGTGGGTGCGCAGGGCGGCCATGGCGGCCATGCCGACCACGGTCTTGCCGGCGCCGCAGGGCAGGACCACGACCCCGCTTCCGCCGAGGCGGCTGCCGCCTTTGTGGAAGTGCTCCACCGCCTCTTCCTGGTAGGGGCGCAGGCGGCAGCGCTCCGGGTCCAGGCGCACGTCCAGGGGAGCGCCGTCCACGTAGCCGGCGACGTCCTCCACCGGATAGCCCAGCTGGATCAGCCGGAACTTGACGACGCCCCGCAAGCCGCGGCCGATGCGCGCCCGCCCCTCCTCCAGCCCGTCGCCCAGGGCGGCGGCCAGCTGCGGGTCGCGGGCCAGATCCTCGAGGACCTCGGGCCGGCGGCAGAGGAGAAGCAGGTGCTCGGGATCCTCCGGATCCTCCTCCAG
>JALUUN010000031.1 GCA_027021325.1 Planctomycetota bacterium | reverse complement strand
CACGATCCGGAGAAGTGGCGCGGCAAGGTGCACTGCTCGGAGCCCGAGCGCGAACGCCTGCAGCGCCTCCTCGCCTGGGGCTTCCAGGACCTGCACCGCCTGCACCGCCCCGACGGCGGGGAGTTCACCTGGTGGGACTACCGCATGGGCGCCTTCCACCGCGGCTGGGGGCTGCGCATCGACCTCGCCCTGGGCACCACACCGGTGGCCGGACGCCTGCGATCGGTCACCGTGGACCGGGAGGAGCGCAAGCCCTCCTCCGGCGAGGGCAAGCCGAGCGACCACGCCCCGCTCCTCGTGGACCTGGCGCCGGCAGACTGAGGAGGCCGCCGCCTCAGGCGGACCGCGCCCGGCGGCTCCCTGCGACCGCCAGAACGAGCGCCACGAGGAAGGCCGGCACCAGTTCGTACATCCGCGCCTTGAGGGCCGGCGTCTCGTACCAGACGACGGACACCGCGAAGCCCGCAAGCATCGCCGCCAGCGACCACGGCGGCCGTACCGGGCCGCGCAGGAGGCGCACGAGGAGCAGGGGCCCGAAGGCCGCCCCCAGGCCGCTCCAGGCAAAGAGAACGCTGCGGAAGATGGTCTCTTCCACGAGGAGGGCGGCGACCGTGGCGGCGGCGGTGACGGCCAGGACCGCCAGCCGGCCCTGGAGCACGGCGCGGCCGCCGGCCCCGCGGCGGCCCAGGTCGTGGCTCAGGGTCGAGGCGCAGACGAGGAGCTGGCTGTCGGCCGTGGACATGATCGCCGAGAGCACCGCCGCCACGATCACGCCGGCGACCACCGGCGGGAAGAGCTCCGAGGTGAGCAGGATCAGGGCCTGCTCGCGGTCCTCGAGGCCCGGGTCGAGGAGGCTTCGGGCGCACCAGCCGGTCACGAGCATCCCGCTGTAGATCACCATGGCCCAGCCCAGGGCGATGCGCCGGCCGCGGGCGACCTCCTCCTCGCTGCGCAGGGCCATGAACCGGTTCACGACATGGGGCTGGCCGGGATAGCCCAGGCCGATGCCCAGGAAGCCGGCGACGAGGCCCAGCCCCGCGGCCAGGCCCCCGGAGGCGCCGAAGGGATCGTCGAGGCCGGCCTCGCGCAGGCCTGCGAGCATCCCGGCCGGTCCGCCCACGGCCAGGAGGGCGGCTCCCGGGACGAGTACCGAAGCGGCTGCCATGACCAAGCCCTGCAGACAGTCCGTGAGGCTCACCGCCCAGAAGCCGCCGAGGAGGGTATAGGCCAGGATCAGGACGGCACCGAGGACCACCGCCGGGCCGGTCTCCACGTCCAGGCTGGCAGCGAAGGTCTTGCCGGCGGCCTGGAACTGGGAGGCCACGTAGGCGCCGAGGGAGAGCAGCACGATGGCGGCTGCGGGCTGCAGGAAGCGCCGGCGCCAGGGTGGCGGCAGGCCGCCGGCCAGGAACTCGAGGAGGGTCAGGGAGCCCTCCCGGACCGAGGCCCGGCGCAGGCGCCCCGCCACCAGGTACCAGTTCAGGGCGAAGCCTCCCAGGCAGGCGGGAAAGAGCCACAGAGCGGCCAGCCCCAGGCCCCAGGCGGCACCGCTGACCCCCAGCAGGGTCCAGGCCGAGGAACTCGAGGCCGCCGAGCTCAGCGCGGCCACCCAGGGTCCCAGGCCGCGCCCTCCCAGGTGGAAGTCCTCACCGCCGCGGGTGCGGCGTGCCGCCCAGACCCCGATCCCCAGGAGGGCCAGGTGGTAGGCGACCAGGGTCGCGAGAATGGCTCCGGAAGCTCCCATGCGCCGGTCGCGGGGAACGGCCCCCGCCACAGGGGGGAAACCCTAGCCCCGCGGCGGATTCCTCCGCCCTACAGGAAGAGAGCCCTGCCGGCCGATGGAAGACCGGGCGACGGCTCCGGCCGGAGGCCGGCCGCGCTCCGGGAAGAGGCATGGGAAGACGCCACAACCTCCTGTTCAGCAAGGGCTTCACGATCCTGGAGGCCCTGCTCCTCGTGACCGCCCTGGCCATGCTCGCCGGCGTCCTGACGCCGGTGCTGAGCAGCCACGAACGCGCCGAGCGCGACCGCGAACGGGCCGCCGCCCTGGCGACCCTGCAGCAGGCCCTGGAGGCCTGGCACGCCGACCACGGCACCTACCCCAGCACGAACGGCGCCTGGTGGGGCGATGCGCCGCGCTTCGGGGCAATGGAGGACTCCGGCCCGCGGGCCTGGATCCCGGGCCTGACGCCGCTCTATCTGGAGCGCCTGCCGAAGGATCCGGACGAGTCCCTGCCACGCGGCGACCGCGGCTTCCTGTACCGCTCCGACGGCCAGGACTACAAGCTCCTCCTGCACAAGACACCGGAGAGCTACAGCCCCGCCTCGCCCTGGTACGACCCGGTGCGCCCGACCTGGGCCTGGCAGATCTCCACCCCAGGCGCGCTCCACTGGTAGGAGGCCCCTCCGGTCTCAAGTCTCCGCCCCGAACCCACGATAAGGGTCTGCAGAGCCCTCCCGCGGTTCTGCCTCCACATCATCCACAGTCCAGCAGGGAGAAAGATCCACATGAAACGCAACTCCGGTTTCACGATCATCGAGATGTTGATCGTCGTGACCATCCTCGCGATGCTCGCCGGCGTGCTCGTGCCGGTGCTCGAGGATGCCGGCGCCAGCGCCCGGGATGCCCGGCGCGCCGCCGACCTCAAGGCGGTCCAGTCCGCCCTGGAGGCCTACAAGCGGGAGAACGGCACCTACCCCAGCACGGACAACGGCTGGCTCACCGACGCCCCCGCGGGCAACCCGCCGGCGGACCCCTACGGCCCGAACGGCTACATCCCCGGCCTGGTCCCGAACTATATGCAGACCCTGCCGAAGGACCCGGACAGCAACTACCCGAACGCCGACGCCGGCTACTACTACCGGTCCGACGGCACGGACTACAAGTTCATGGCCTTCAAGACGCCGGAGTCCTACCCCACCGGCAACCCCTTCTACGACCCGACCAACCCCAACCAGGCCTGGCAGATCTCGAGTCCGGGCGGCTACAACTGGTAGGACCTCTCTCTCCCTGATCGCCAAGGAACCCGCCGGGCCGGTCCCGGCGGGTTCCCGCGCTTTCATGGAACGAGTTCGAGGCGCAGGGGCCGGCCGCCGAGGAGGCCGGGGTGGATCCGGACGATGGCCGGCGCTCCACGGGCCAGGGAGCCGAGATGGACGGGAATCTCCCGCAGCTCCTTCCCCCCCTCCACCTGGATGCGGATCCGCGCCCGGCCCAGCTCCAGGGCGGCAAGGGCGCCGCTCGTGGCCAGATCCGCCTCGGCACGGACCCGCTCCCGGTCCTCGGCGGTCTGCGGAAAGCCCGGGGCCGGCGCGATCTCCAGACGCCACTCCCCGTTGGGGACGGCGGGCGCGAAGTCCAGGACCACGAAGGGCGCGAAGGGGCCCGGATCCACCTCCGGCGGCCGCGACTCGAGATCGTGGAGGCCGAAGCGGTAGCGGAAGCGCCAGGTCTCGGCGTCGAGGCGGCGCCAGTTTGCCGCCACGAGGAGAACGGCGGCGGCGGTGAGGATCGCGGCCGTCCAGAGCCGCCGGCGCCGGCGGCGCGGATCCGGGGCCGGCGGCGGGGCGGCGCGCTCCCGGCTCAGGGCACGGATGCCCTCCGGCACCGGGCGGTAGAGGGTCTCGCGCAGACGCCCGCCCCCTTCCTGGAGCAGACGCAGGCTGGAATCCCAGCCCCGGGGCCTTCCGCCGGCGGTCTCGAGGAGATCCCGGAGGGCCTCGCCCAGGGCCCGGCCGGGATCCCCGGAGAAGGCCGCAGCCGGCCAGTCCTGCCCCCGGCCCGGCGGGTCGGCGGGCTCCAGGAGCCGGCGCCCGCCCTCCGCGGCCACCTGCAGAAGAGCCGGCGGGCAGCCGGCCCGCTCCAGGGCAGCGGCGACCTCCGCGGGCGCAGGATCCCAGGAGGAGGCCGGGCCCTCCAGGAGCCCCTCGACCCGCACGCGCCCGGCGCGGAGCGCCGGCGCAGCGGCGGCAGCCGGCGGAAGCGGCGGCGGAGTCTCCGGCGGGATCACAGGTAGCGGGCGAGGGGGGTCTCGGCGACGGGCGCCCAGTCCTCCAGGGTCTCGTGCCAGACCAGACTGTCCGGCCCCACGGTGCCTTCGCGCAGGAGGCTCCGCAGGGTCGCCAGAGGATACGGCCCGCGCGGCTCCCCGCCGGCTTCCGCCACGTACCAGTAGTCCAGGGGCAGATCGGGGATCCGCTCCTCCGCCGGCCCGGGCACCGGCGGCAGTTCCCCCTGGGCGGCCTCGGCGTGGGTGTCGATGCGCAGGTGCCGGTCGTGGGCGTCGAGGCGCCGGGCGGCGTAGGTGCGGAAGGCCTCGTTGCGCATCCTCTCCTGCCGCAGCTGCTCCTTCAGGCGCCGCTGGTCCCGCTCCAGCCGGCGCTCCCGCGCCTCGAACTCGTTCAGGTCCGGCAGGACCAGGACCAGGATCAGGCCCAGGCAGGGCAGGAGAAAGCCGACCACGAACCAGCCGACGGGGTGGCGGCCCCGCTCGCGGGCGGCGATGGCGG
>JALUUN010000030.1 GCA_027021325.1 Planctomycetota bacterium | reverse complement strand
GGGAGATCCGCATCTTCCTGGACCCGGAGCTCCTGGCCGGCCGCCGCCTGTCCTTCGAGAGCGTGGCCTCGGCGGTGCGCCGCGGTTTCCAGGACCTGCGCGGCGGCACCGTGGAGAGCGGACCACGGCAGCTGGTGGTGCGCACCGAGGGCCGCAGCGAGGATCTCGGGCACCTCGAGTCCCTGGTCCTGCGGCGCGACGACCAGGGCACGGTGCGGCTGCGCGACGTCGCCCGCGTGGCCGACGCCACCGAGGAGATCACCAGCATCGTCCACTCCGAGCAGGGGCCCACGGTGGCGATCGGCGTCGCGCGCCAGAGCGGTGCCAACGTCGTGCGCATGATCGAGGGCGTGGACCGTGAACTCGAGGCCCTGAACCGGGAGTTCGCCGACCGTGGACTGGACCTGAGGCTGGTGCCGGTCCACAAGGACACGACCTACCTGGAGCGGGCCATGGGTTTCGTCCAGGCCAACCTGCTCCTCGGGGCGGGGCTGGCGGTGGCGGTCCTGCTCCTGTTCCTGCGCTCCCTGCGCAGCGTCCTCATCGTTTCGGTCTCCATTCCCATCAGCCTGATCACCGTGTTTCTGGTGATGGACGCCCTGGGCCGGAGCCTGAACGTGATCAGCCTGGCGGGTCTGGCCTTCGCCGCCGGCCTGGTGGTGGACAATGCCATCGTCGTCCTGGAGAACATCTTCCGGCACCTGGAGCGCGGCCGGCCGGCGCAGGAGGCCTCGGTGACCGGCGGCCGCGAGGTCTGGGGCGGGATCCTGGCCGCCACCCTGACGACCATCGCTGTCTTCCTGCCCGTGGTCGGCATCCAGGAAGAGGCCGGGCAGCTCTTCGCCGACCTCGCGATCGCCATCTCCGCCGCCGTCGGTCTGTCCCTGATCGTGGCCCTGACGGTGATCCCCTGCCTGACGGCGCTCCTGTACCGCCGCCGTCCGCCGGTCCGGGAAGGGGGAGGCGGCGGCCGGATCTACGCCTTCCTCCTGCGCGGCCTGGTCCTGCCCGGGGCCGGGCCCTTGCTCTGGCGTCTGGCCCTCTTCACCGGCGTCGCCGCTCTCCTGGTCTGGAGCCTGCGCCAGGTGCCGCCGGCCGGCTACCTGCCGACCGGGAACCGCAACCTGATCCTGTTCTTCGGCTCTCCCGTCCCCGGCAGCCGTCCCGAGGCCCTGGAGGAGAATCTGCGGCCCCTCGAGGAATGGCTCCTCCGCCAGCCCGAGGTCCGGCGCTTCTTCCTGGTCGTCGCCTCCCAGTTCAACGGCGGCGGCGTGGTGCTGCACGAGAAGGAGGCCGACGGCCCGGGGCTGGCCGCCTTCCAGCAGAGGTTCCTCCCGGTGTGCATGGGCCTGACCGGCTTCCGATCCATGTTCCCCTTCCAGGCGAGCCTGTTCCGGGACAGCGGCAAGCAGTTCACCCTGGAGATCACCGGTCCGGAGCTGGAGACCCTGGAGCGGACCGCCGCCGGCTTGCAGGCGCGCCTGCGCGGGATCCCGGGCGTCGCCCGGGTGGAGTCGGACTATGTGGCCGGGCGGCCGGAGATCCACGTCGAAGCCGACCGGGAGCGCGCTGCCCAGGCCGGTCTCGGCGTCGAGGAGATCGGCCGCCTCGTCGAGACCGTCGTCGCCGGCCGCCGCCTCGGCACCTTCAGTCAGGGAGGCCGCGATTACGACCTGGTCCTGGTGGCGCCCCGAGAACGGGTGCAGGCCGAGGAGGACCTCCTGCAGCTGCCGATCGTGACCCCGGCCGGCCTGCGCACCACGCTGGGCAGTGTGGCCCGGGTCCGGTCCGCCTCCGGTCCGCAGAGTGTCAACCGCATCGAACGCCAGCGGGCCATCACCCTGACCGTGAACCTGGAGCCGGACGCGGTCCTCGAGGAGGTCCTGAGCCGCACCGAGAGCGGTCTCCTGGAGCCCCTGCGTGCCGAGCTGGGGGGGGCCTGGCGGGTCGCCGCCGGTGGCACCGCGGACAAGTTCACGAGCACCCTGAAGGCCCTGACCGGCGGCTTCTGGCTGGCCATCGGCTTGAGCTACCTGCTCCTGGTGAGCCTGTTCCGCTCCTGGTTCAGTCCCCTGGTGATCCTGGTGACGGTGCCCCTGGCCCTGAGCGGCGGGCTCCTGGGCGTCGGCCTGGCCACGCGCTGGAGCCCGGATGCCTCCTACGACCTCCTGGCCATGCTCGGCTTCGTGATCCTGGCCGGCATCGTCGTCAACAACGCGATCCTCATCCTGCACCAGACGAACCACCTGCGGGACGCGGGGATCGAGCGCCGCAGCGCCCTGGCGGAGGGGGCGCGCAGCCGGCTGCGGCCGATCCTGATGTCCGTGACGACCTCGGTCAGCGGCATGCTGCCACTGGCCGTAGGGCGCGGCTCCGGCGCCGAGCTCTACCAGGGTCTCGCTGCCGTGGTCGTCGGCGGTCTCGTGGTCTCCACGGTCTTCACCCTCTTCCTGGTGCCGGCGCTCCTGGCCTTCGGCTGGGACCTGCACGACCTCCTGCGCCGTGCCAGCGGCCGCGGAGCGCTAGAATCCCCGGCCGCCGGCGGTGCCGAGCCGGCGCCTGGAATCGAATCATGAGCCTCCCCTTCGAGCCCCAGGAAGGCCCCGTCTCCCTGCACGCCCTGCGCCACTCCGTGAGCCACATCATGGCCGAGGCGGTGACGCGGCTGATCCCCGAGGCGCGGGTCGCCATCGGCCCGCCCATCGAGCACGGCTTCTACTACGACTTCGAACTGCCGCGGCCCCTGAGCGAGGAGGACCTGCCGCGGATCGAGGAGGAGATGCGGCGCATCCTGCGCGAGGCGGGCGAGTTCCAGCGCATCCAGACCAGCCGCGAGGAGGCGCGCCGGCGCCTGGAGGAGGCCGGACAGCCCTACAAGCTCGCCCTCCTCGAGGACATCCCGCCCGACGAGCCGATCACCTTCTACGACCACGGCACCTGGGGCGACCTCTGCGAGGGGCCGCATGTGGAGTCGGCGAGCCAGATCCCGGCGGACGGCTTCAAGCTCCTGTCCGTGGCGGGCGCCTACTGGCGGGGCGACGCCAGCCAGCCCATGCTGCAGCGGATCTACGGCACCGCCTGGTGGAGCCGCAAGGACCTGAAGAAGTACCTGGCCTGGCTCGAGGAGGTGCAGGCCCGCGACCACCGGCGCCTGGGCCGCGAGCTGGATCTCTTCAGCCTGCACCCGGAGTTCGGCGCCGGCCTGGTCTTCTGGCACCCGCGTCTGGCCCACCTGCGGCGGCGCCTGGAGGAGTGGTGGTGGCAGCTGCACGAGGAGGCCGGCTACTGGCCGGTGTACACGCCCCACGTCGCCGGCGAAGAGGTCTTCGAGCGCAGCGGCCACCTGCAGAACTACGCCGAGATGATCTGGGCGCCCATGGACGTGGACGGCCGCCCGCACCGCGTGAAGCCGATGAACTGCCCGGGCCACGTCACCATCTTCAACAGCCGGCGCCACTCCTACCGCGACCTGCCGCTGCGTTTCGCGGAGCTGGGCACGGTCTACCGCTACGAGCCCTCCGGCACCCTGCACGGCATGCTCCGGGTACGCGGTTTCACCCAGGACGACGCCCACATCTTCTGTACCCCGCAGCAGCTGGAGGACGAGATCGTCGGTGTCCTCGATCTGGTGGACCGGATCCTCAGGACCTTCGGCTACGAGTACAGCGCCTACCTGGCGACCCGCCCCGAGAAGTCGCTGGGCAGCGACGAGGTCTGGGATCACGCCATGGCGGCACTGAAGGCAGCGGCCTCCCGTCGCGGCCTGGAGCTGCACGACGACCCGGGCGGCGGCGTGTTCTACGGGCCGAAGATCGACTTCAAGATGAAGGATGCCATCGGCCGCGAGTGGCAGGGGCCGACCGTGCAGGTGGACTTCAACCTGCCGGAACGCTTCGACCTCAAGTACAACGACGCCGACAACGAACTGAAGCGGCCGGTGATGGTCCACCGCGCCATCTTCGGCAGCTTCGAGCGCTTCGCCGGCGGTCTCATCGAGCACTTCGCCGGCTGGTTCCCGGTCTGGCTGCACCCGCACCCGGTGGCGGTCCTTCCGATCAGTGCCGACCAGGAGGAAGCCGCCCGCGAGTGGGTGCGGGCCATCGAGGAGGGCGGTTTCCGCTGCGTGCTCAAGACCGATGGCCCCCTGCGCCGGCGCATCCGCGAGGCGGAGGTCGAGAAGATCCCCTACATGGCGGTCCTCGGCGGCCGCGAGGTGGAGCAGGGCGTCGTGAACCTCCGGGTCCACGGCGTCCAGGAGCAGCGCAGCCTGGACCGCGCGGCCTTCCTCGAACTGCTGCGCGAGAAGCGCGACAGCAAGGCCCTGGAGTACTGAGAGGCGAGGCCTGGTGGAGCGTCACGGCGCGTGGTGGGAGGGCGGCCAGAGCCTGAGGGGACGCTCGGTGCTGGTGACCGGTGCCAGCGCCGGCATCGGCAGGGCCTGTGTCCGGCGCTTCGCCCGTGCCGGCTGTGCCGTGGCCTTCTGCGCCCGCCGCCGCGAGCGCCTCGTCGAGCTGCTGCAG
>JALUUN010000029.1 GCA_027021325.1 Planctomycetota bacterium | reverse complement strand
CCCAGAGAGCACCCTCGGCCGTGGCCTCGCCGGCAGGGCGCAGGCCGCTGGCGGTGTCATGGGCGAACCAACGCGTGCGGCGCGTGAGCGCCACACCATCCGCCGCCGTGAAGCCGGCGTCGGGACCGGCCCGGTAGCGGCCGCCGAGCTCGTCGATGCGCTCGCCGAGGACCGCCATGGCCGCGGGGCGGTCGCGCAGGCGATCGGCGAGGACCACTGTCTTGCCACCGCCGCCGGGCACCCCGGCCAGGACGCACTTCCAGGTCATCACCCGGCTCAGGCGCAGGGCGTCCAGGAGCGCGTCCTCCTCGTCCCGGTAGCGCCAGACCCGGATGCCTCCGTAGGCCGGGCCGCGGCGGGTGTCGTGGAGGGCGATCCAGGCGCGCAGGCCACTGGCCTCGTCCTGCACGGCGAGGACCGCCTCATGCCCGCCGCGGGACATCCATTCGAGCAGTTCCATGGAGAGGGCGGGAGCGGAGGCGGAGCGCCGGGCGGGGGAAGAAGCGAGGAAGGAAGGCCCGCGGAAGGGGGTCTGATAGTTTACGCCACGGCCGCCATGCCCTGCTTCCGCCCCGGATCCATCCCGGCCCTGCTCCTGGCCGCCGCCTGTGCCGGCGCCTGCAGTTCCGGCCCCGCCTCCGCACCCGAGGGCCAGCAGGTGGCCCGGCCCCAGCCCTATGTCCCTCCCCCGCCGGAGGAACCGCTGTCACCCGGCGAAGTCCTCTTCGAGTGCGAGCGCCACCTCCAGGCCTGGTCAGCGGAGATGGCCAAGCAGCGCGACGACGAGAACCGCGAGACCCTGGAGTGGCTGGAGCGCAGCCTGGCGCGCCTGGTCGGCAACCACCGTTCCATCCTGGAGCAGCAGGCGGTCTCGGGCCCGCCGCGCAACCGCGGCATCGCCTCCGCCGCCCTCGGCTTTCTCGGGGATCCAGCGGTCCTGCCCCTGATCCTCAACAACGTCGAGGATCCAGACCCTCTGGTGAGCGCCAATGCCATCCTCGGCGTGGCGCGGCTGGCAGCCCCGGACACCCCCCTCGAACCCCTGCACCGGCTGGCACAGCGGCGCGATCTCCCTGAGGCGGTCCACGCCAATCTTGCCTATGCCGGTCTGCGCCTGGCCCAGGCCCTGGGGCGCGACCCCGGAGGGATGTTGAGCGCCATGCTCATCCCCTATCTGGACCACATGAATCCGGCCATCCGCAGCCAGGCCGCCATCGCTCTGGGACTCATCGGCGCCAGCCACGCCGTCCCGCAGCTGACCCAGATGCTGGTCTCGGACGAGGTGCCGATCGTCCGCAATGCCGCGGCCGCCGCTCTCGGCCGCATCGGGGCGCCCGGAAGCGCCAGCGCCCTGCGCCGCGCCCTGCGCGACCGGGATCCCCTGGTCGCGGCCACCGCCCGCGGCTCCCTGGCGAAGATCTACGGCCAGGACCACGGCCCCGATCCCGAGGACTGGGAGGAGGCGCCGCTGCCGGTGCCGGCGAGTGCCGGGACGCCGCCCGGATAGGAACCGGGGCGTGGACTAGGATGCCCATCGTGCCCACGCCCCACGCCTCCGCCCGGGCCGAGTGCTTCGTCGAGTCGGTCATCCGAGAGATGACCCGGGTGGCGGACGCTCACGGGGCCATCAACCTGGCCCAGGGCTTCCCCGACTTCCCGGCTCCGGAGGCCCTGAAGGAGGCGGCCGTCGAGGCCCTGCGCGCCGACATCAACCAGTACGCGGTGACCTGGGGAGCACCGTCCCTGCGCGGTGCCCTGGCCGAGTGGCTGCGCCGGCGCCGCGGCGTCGAGGTGGATCCGGACACGCGCATCACCATCGTCTGTGGCGCGACGGAGGGGATGATCGCGGCCATGCTCGGCGTCCTGGATCCCGGCGACGAGATCCTGATCCCCGAGCCCTTCTACGAGAACTACGGCCCGGACTGCATCCTGAGCGGGGCACAGCCGCGCTTCGTGCCCCTGGCCGAAGGCTTCCGCCTCGATCCCGAGGCCCTGGAAGCAGCCGTCGGGCCGCGCACCCGGGCCGTGGTCCTGAACACCCCCCACAACCCGACGGGACGGGTCTTCGGCCGCGAGGAGATCGAAGGGCTGTGCCGCCTCTGCCACCGGCACGGGCTGCTGCTCCTGACCGACGAGATCTACGAGGAGATCCTCTACACCGGTCCGCACCGGACTCTCCTCCTGGAGGAGGGCATGGACGAGCGCACCCTGGTGGTGAGCGGCGCCAGCAAGACCTTCAGCGTCACCGGCTGGCGCATCGGCTGGGTGATCTCGCCCGAGTCCCTGACCTCCGGGGTGCGCAAGGTCCACGACTTCCTGACCGTCGGCGCCCCCGCTCCTCTCCAGGAGGCCGTGGCCCGCGCCCTGGCCTGGGACGACGCCTTCTACGACGGCCTGCGCGCGGAGTACCGCGCCCGCCGCGACCTCCTGGTGCGTGGCCTCCAGGAGGCCGGATTCCGTTGCGAGACGCCCGAAGGGGCCTACTACGTCATGACCGACGTGGCCTCCTTCCTGGAGCCGGGCGAGGACGACGCCGCCTTCGCCCTGCGTCTCGTCCGCGAGGCCGGTGTCGCCACCGTCCCGGGCAGCAGCTTCTTCGCCGACCCCGCCCGGGGCCGAACCTGGATCCGCTTCTGCTACGCCAAACGACTGGAGACCCTCGAGGAGGCCGTGCGGCGCCTGGGCGCCTGGGCCTCGCAGCGGCCGGCCTGCTCCTCCTGAGCGCTGCGGCCAGGGCACAGACGCCCGCGGAGGAAGCCCGGGCCGCCGGCGCCTGGGCGCGTCTGTGTGCCGCCCGCGGCCTGCCGCCGGCCGAGCCGGAGGGACCGCGGCACCACGCCCGCCTGGTCACGCGCCTCGAGGAGGTGGACGGCATGGGCCGGGTCCAGGGTGTCTGGGAGGCCCAGGTCCTCCTCGGCGGAGCCGGGCGCGGCCGCTACCAGATCGAGCTGGGCGGCGGCCGGCGCTGGATCCGCTGTCTCGACAACCAGAGCGCCTGGGTGCGGGCACCGGGCTCCCCCGAGGCGCAGGCCCTGGGTGCCTCGGCACGCGCGGAGCTGGCGGAGGCCCAGGCCCTGCGCTGGCTGCTGCTCCGCTTCCCCTGGGACTTCCGGGAAGCCCTCACCGGGCTGGAGGAGCCGCCCGAGGTCCTGCTCGCCGCGGCGGCCCCGGGCGGAGGAGAGGTCCGCATCGTCCTGGATCCAGAGACTCTCCTCCCCTGCGAGGCGGGCCTCGGCGGCAGCCAGGTGCGCATCGTCTCCTGGAAGCGCGACCGGAGTGGCGTCCTGCAGCCGGAGATCCTCGAGTGGGGCCGGCTGCGGGAGCACTGGCTGGGAGTGGAAACCCACGTCCTGCTCCTCGACAGTGCTTTCCGGGCGGACCCCTCGCCGCGGGAGGAGGCCTGGGCCGTCCTCCGCGCCACTCCCGGCAGCCGGCCCCGGGAAGCCGAGAGTCTGGACCTCGTGGAACGCCCGGAGCTCCGGGTCCTGGAGCTCGGCGAGGAGGAGAGCGGGCGCATCGCCGGACTCCGCGCCGCGGGCACCGCCGGCCGTCTGGCCTGGCGGCGCTATCGCTCGGGGCGGCCCGCCGGCTGGCTGCTGCCGCTCCGGGAGGGCGGGGAGCCCCCGCGGGGCACGGTCCTCGGACGGGTGCCCGCCGGCACCTGGATCCGCTGGCGTACGGCGGCCGCCCTCGCCCCCGCCGAGGCGGAACAGCGCCTGCTCGAGGCCCTGGGGCCGGGATGGAACCCGGCCGGGCCGCTCCTCTCCCTCGAGGATCCCGGGGAGGAGCCGCGCCTGCGGGAGTATCTGCTGCCGGTCGCACGCCGCGGCTCCTGACTCCTCAGGACCACTCCTCGGGACCGCCGCTCGGCTGGAACCACAGGACCTCGGTCGTGCGTCCGGTCGCTTCGCGGTAGCGTTCCGGCACCCGCCGCGAGAACTCCCCAGCGGCCTCCGGATGCACCACGGCGGCGATGCAGCCACCAAAGCCCGCCCCCGTGAGCCGCGCCCCGTAGCAGCCCTCGACCTCCCGGGCGGCCTCGACCAGGAGGTCCAGTTCCGGGATGCTCACCTCGTAGAGGTCACGCAAGCTCTCGTGGGCGCCGAGCATCGCCGTGCCGAAGCCCGCCAGATCCCCTCGGCGCAGGGCCTCGGCCCCCTCCAGGGTGCGTTGCACTTCGCCGACCACGTGGGCGACGCGGCGGCGCAGGACCGGGTCCAGGGCCTGGCCATGGCGCTCCAGACTCTCCGGGCGGACCTCCCGCAGGCAGGTGATTCCGGGCAGGCGCTCCTGGAGGAGGGCCAGGGCGCGGGTGCACTCGGCCACACGCTGGTTGAAGGCCGAGGCCGCGAGATCCCGGCGCACCCCGGAGTCCACGATGGCGATGGCGGCCCGCCGCGCGTCGAAGGGCAGGTACTCCCGCGTGAGCTCGAGGCAGTCCAGGAGGAGCGCCGAATCCGGACGGGCCAGGAGGATCGCCGCCTGATCGAGGATCCCGCAGCGCACCCCGACGTACTCATTCTCCGCCCGGTG